>NZ_JBHTSA010000050.1:0-58835 GCF_042795405.1 Streptomyces sp. NPDC056480
CCCCGTGGGGGTTCCGGCCCTTCCCGGACCTGTCGGTGCGCGCGGACTACTTCGCGGGGACCTCTTCCAGGCACAGCACGAACTTGTCCGACTCCAGCTGCTGCGCGAGCGCCGACAGCTCCGCGCCGCACTTGTTCACGTCGAAGGTGTTGTCGATGACCTTGACGACCTTGAACAGGTCGGCCTTGCCCGAGGAGCAGTCCGTGGTGTCGACCTTGGGGTCGTTGTCCGGGCCCGTCACGGTGACGCACTCGCCGGCCTTGGCGTGCACGGGGGCGTCGCCGGTGAGGTACGGAAGGCCGAGCTTCACGCCGAGGGCGATGGCGATCGCGAGGACGACACCGCCGACCTTCTTGAGGATGCGGCTGCCCTTCTTCGCGGGGGCGGGCTGCTCCGGAGCGGCGGGCTGCTCGGGGGTGAAGGGCGCGGGCGGCGTCGTCATGAGGGATTCCTTGGGGACGTGAACATGATCAGACGCGAACGCTACATGCATCAAAAAGGGCAAAGAGGATCAAGAAGATCCATTGACCGATCAGTTGTCGAGTCGTGACTCTGGCGCTCCGTCAGGAGCGCGGCCCCAGCTGACGCTGGTGCTCCAGCACCCTCCGCAAGTCCGCCGGAAGCGGGTGATACGGCCCGAACGCCCGCTCCGCGTCGAACAGCAGCCGCTGGAGCTGCTCCTGTCCGGCAGCGTGCTCCCCGGTCGCCACGAGGAGCAGCGCGATCCGCTGCCGGATGTCGAAGGCACGGGCCGGATCGCCCTCGTAGTACGGCAGGACCGCACGGAACTCGGTGAGCGCGGCGGCCGTCTCCCCCAGCTGTTCGAGGCACAGGGCGGCGTCATAACGGAATTGAAGAGCCTGCGGATCCGCCGGCCCGGCCTCCGCGTCGCGGTCCGCCGCGAGGCGGCGCAACTCGGGCAGCGCACGCCGGTACCGGCCGTCGTCCATCAGCGTGGACGCGTACTGCTTGCGCAGGATGCGGACGACCGGCGACCCCTCGCCGTGCTCGGCCGCGGCGGCGGGCAGGATCCCGCCGAGCATGTCGACGGCCCGGGTGAGCGCCCCCTCCCCCAGCAGCCGCTTGACCTCGTCGACGGCGGCTGCGACGTCGGGGCGGGCGGGAGCGGCCGGGGGCACGGGGGCGGCCGGGACGGGCGGCGGATACGAGGCCCTCGGATCGCTCCTGGGATCGGTCACGGGCGCGGTCAAGGGCGCGGCCGCGGGCAGGGGCGGCGGCGCCTGCGCCGGGACGGCAGGTGCGACCGGCGCCACCGGGGCGGCCGTCGCCGCGGGGCGGTCCGGCCAGGGCGCGTGCGGGCGGAGGAACGGCCGGGTCGGGTCCATCGGACCGGCCGGGGCCCCGCGCGCGGGGAGCAGCGGCAGCAGCTCCTCGTACACCTCGTGCGCACCGGACGGCCGCTCCCGCGGGTCCTTGGCGAGCAGCCGGAGGACGAGCGCCTCCAGGGGCTCGGGGACCTCGGGCCGCAGCTGACGGAGCGGCACGGGGGGCTCGTACAGATGGCGGTGGAGGACACCGAGCGCGGTGGACCCGACGAAGGGCACGTTCCCGCTGAGGAGTTCGTGCAGCAGCGCGCCGAGCGCGTACAGGTCGGTGGAGGGGCCGACGGCGCCGCCCATGGCCTGCTCGGGCGCCATGTAGGCGGGGCTGCCGATGGGTGAACCGGTGTGGGTGAGGCGGGTGGTGTCGCTGTCCAGGACGGAGGCGACCCCGAGGTCGAGGACGATGACGGATCCGTCGGGACGGACCATCACGTTCCGCGGCTTGAGGTCGCGGTGCACGATCGGCACGGCGTGGACGGCCGCGAGCACGGCGCACAGCTGCGCGGCGACGCTGACCGCCCACTCCCAGGGGTACGGGTCGTGCTCGGCGAGGTGGTCGGCGAGGTCGGCGCCCTCCACGTACTGCATGACGAGGTACAGGTCCTCGCCCTCGCTGCCCGCGTCGTGGACGGTGACGAGGCCGGGGTGGTCGACGTGCGCGGTCACCCGGCACTCGCGCACGAAGCGGCGGCGCAGCTCGTCGGCCGCGGTGGCCGGGCCCGTCATGGTGGCCGGCCGGAGCAGCTTCACCGCGACCCGGCGGTCGAGCCTGCGGTCGTACGCCGTCCAGACCTGGCCCATGCCGCCCTGCCCGATGACGGTGGCGAGCTCGTAACGCCCGCCGATCACCCGCCCGTTCATGCCCGACCGTCGTCTTCCCCGGTCTGCCGGAGCAGGTCGCTGAGCTCGTCGAGCTCGGCGCGGACCTGCTCGATGCGGGGGGCGTGCCCGGGAAGCGGCGGCGGGGCCTGGCCCGGCGGCGGGGTGGGGACGTACGGACTCGGCGCCGAGCCCTGGCCCGGGCCCGGCACGGAGGCCTGGCCCGGAGCCCGGCCCGGCACGGGGCTGGGGGTCGTGACGGCGGCGGGCGGGTAGCCGTACCCCGGCGTGGCGTATCCGGGAGCGGCGTACCCGGGCGGCGGGGTGCCGTACGGGTACGCCCGCGGCGGGTGGGGCGACGGCGACGGGACCATGATCACGACCGGCGCCGGCTGGTGGTGGCGGATGTCGACCACCAGGAAGTAGCAGGTCACGATCGCCATCTGCACGAGCAGCACGATCATCCCTGCGGTGTTCATCCAGGTGTCGGCGAACCGCTGCTCCAGCGGCACCACGCATCCGATGTTCAGCACCAACTGGGCCCAGAAGAACGCCCAGTCACGCCCGGTGCGCCGCGTGATCGCGATCCGGAGCATGGCGACCCAGGCGAGGAAGCCGAGCGACAGGACCACCAGGACCGTGATGAGGACCCGGACGGTGATCGTGGCCGCCGTCGGGCCGGTGGCGCGCGGCGGCCCGGGTGCGGGTGTGGCCGCGGGTGTGGGCACCTGACCGTACATACGACGCTCCCCCAGGACGGACGATCAGGCCTCTGCGGTTGACCGGACCAAGTCGGACCAAGAGAGTATGACGGCCTTCACGCGGGCTCCACACTTCCGTCCGCGAGACCGTCGTACAGCCCCTGGACCAGCTGCTCGCCGAGGCGGGCGGCGAGCCGCAGGGCCTCCTCGAACTCGGCGAGCGACTTGAAGTGGGCGCCGTGGCGGCGCTGGTCGGCCAGGGGCAGCCGGGGCAGCTGGAGACGGCGCACGTCGAGCCGGGTCGCGGTCGAGGCGAAGCTGCTGGCCTGCCGGTTGTTGGCGGTGCCGCGCAGGAATCCGGCGAGGAACCAGGGGTCGAGGGCGGCCGGTTCGGGCCGCAGCAGCTGGAGGTTCCGGCCGAGTGCCGCGCCCGCGGTGGCGGCGTCCACGACCCGGGCGACGGAGCCGCCGCCGAGGACGGGGACGACGACGTCGCCCTCGGCGACGAGGACGGGCTCCTCGCGTTCCTCGGCCGGACCGCCGCCGGCGGGGAGGGTGCCGGAGGGCGCGCCGCCGGACAGGACGTCGTGCTCGGTCAGGACGGGCACGCCGCCCCCGGCGGGGGCCGTGCCCGAGCCGCCCGTACGGAGCTGGAGGGCGCCGGTACGGGCGAGTTCGCCGACGGTGGTGAGGGGCCGCGGCGCGGGGCGGGCGGGTACGGGGGTGGGGGCGAGGCCCCGGGTGCGCCGCAGGGTCTCGTCCAGGCGGTCGCGGACGGCGGCGAGTTCGGGGGCGGTGCCGCCGGCGGCGGGGGCGGTGAGATAGCGGGCGGGGGCGAGGTCGACCTCGTCGTCGAGGAGTTCGATGACGGGGACGGCGCGGGCGACGGACTCCTCGCCGCCGCGGCCTGTCCACGCGTCGAGCACCGTGTTCCGCAGGGTGGTCCAGGGGAGCTTGTCGCGGCCGGCGTCCGGGACGAGCCCGGCGGTGTCCACGAACAGGGTCTCCGCCGGCGGCCGCTGGCCGGCTCCGGGGCTGACGAGGACCCAGAGGTGGAGCGGGATGCCGTACGGGGGTGCGGCGCCGGCCGGGAGGGCGACGACGGCCCGGAGGGCGCCGCGGCGCAGCAGGTCGGCGCGGATGCGGCGGCCGGAGCGGCGGGAGGCGACGGCGGGGGGCATGAGGAGGACGGCGGCGCCGCCGTCGCGGAGCCGGGCGAGGGCGTGCTGCACCCAGGCCAGCTCGGACTCGGTCCTGGCCGGGAAGCCGTACTCCCAGCGGGGGTCGTAGGCGAGCTCGTCGTGGCCCCAGGTCCGCTCGTTGAACGGGGGGTGGCAGAGGACCGCGTCGACGCTCAGGGTCGGGAAGGCGTCGGCGCGGAGGGTGTCGCCGGTGGCGGCGCGGATGTCGGCGTCGCCGTGGAGGGCGAGCCGGAGGGCGGAGAGGGCGGCCAGGTCGGGGTCGGCGTCCTGGGCGTAGAGCGCGGTGGGGTGCGGGACGGCCCGCAGCAGGCCGCCGGTTCCGGAGGCCGGGTCGAGGACGGTGGCGACGGGGCGGCCCTCGGGGGCCGCGGCGGCGGCGAGGTCCGCCATGAGCTCGGCCAGCGGGGGCGGCGTGAGCGTGTACTGGCGGGGGTTGGCGTCGAGGTGGCGGCCGAGCAGGAACTCGAAGGCCTGGCGTGCGCCGCCCAGCTCGACGGCCAGCTCGACGGCGGCGCGGAGCAGGGGCACGGCGGGGAGCGTCTCGGCCGGGGTCGGGGTGTGAACGGACCTGGGCACGCCGAAGCGGGCGGTGAGGACCTCTTCGAAGACGACCGGCAGGAGTTCGCCGAGGCGGTCGTCGGGGAGCGCGGCCAGTTCGGTCCAGGCGCCGGGGCGGGCGCGGAGGAGGAGCAGGACGCAGCCGGTGTGGACGAGGCCGGCGACGGTGCCGGAGGGGTGGCCGGCGAGCTGCTGCCAGACACGCTCACGGAGCGGCACTTCGGCGAGTTTTCCCTGGTCGCGGAGCCATTGCTCGATGTCGGCGAGGGAGAAGGAGGGGCTGGTCTCGGTGCCGCCGACGGGCTTGGGGAAGTCGGCGTGGCGCCGGCGCCAGTTGCTGACGGCGGCCCTGCCGACCCCGGCGAGCCGGGCGATACCGGCGGCGGTGACCTCTGCCGTGCTCTCTTCGGGCACCTGTCCGTCTCCCCTCGTACGTGTGTGAACACGCCGAGCATAGCGCTCGAACCGATTCACGGCGTGAGCGAACTCGAAACCCGTGAACGGTGTTGACTCGGTTCACAGTCTCTGCTGTGATTACTCCATCGGAACACGGAGTCCCGAAAGCGGAGTCCTCACAGCGCCCGGAAGGTGCCACAGCCATGTCTCAGCAGCAGCGCAACTGGTTCGCCCGCCACAAGGTCCTCACCGCCGCCGGCGCGGTCGTCGCTGTCATCGCGATCGGCGCGGCGATGGGCGGGGGCGGCGACACCGAGTCCCCCAAGGCGGACGCCAAGCAGGAGCAGCCCGCGAAGCAGGGCGGCGACAAGAAGGCCCCGGAGTCCAAGGCGCCCGAGAAGAAGGCCGTCACGATCGACGGCGACGGCGACTTCGAGGTGGGCGCCGACGTGAAGCCGGGCCTCTACCGCTCCACGGGCAACAAGGACGCCGGCTGCTACTGGGAGCGCGCGAAGAACGCCTCGGCCGACACGGACTCGATCCTCGCCAACGACAACGTGACGGGCACGTCGTACGTGGAGATCAAGGCCTCGGACAAGCTCTTCAAGTCCTCGGGCTGCGGCACCTGGGAGGCCGTCGACGCGAAGGCGAAGGGCACGCCCGGGACGGCCCTCAAGGGCGACGGCGGCATGTTCAAGGTGGGCGTCGACATCGCCCCGGGCACGTACAAGTCGACGGGCAACAAGGACGCGGAGTGCTACTGGGAGCGCGCGAAGGACGCGAGCCACGGCACGGACTCGATCCTGGCGAACGACAACGTGACGGGCACGGCCATCGTCAAGGTCAGCGCCTCCGACGCGTACTTCAAGTCCTCGGGCTGCGGCGACTGGGCCAAGACGAGCTGACACAGCGCACCACGGTGCGGGTCACCCGACTCCTCGAAGCGGTCCGGGCCCAACAGGCTGTTCGCCCGTTGCGCCCGGACCTCGTTCTCTCCTGCCAGGAGCTACGCCGTCGGCACGCGGATCAGACCGTCAGAGGGACCGGCTTCCGGTGCGCGTTCCAGAACTCGACGCCGGCTCGCTCCTGAGCCGCCGTCAACGCGTCGGCTCCGTACGTCGCCGCGAGCGCCTTGCCGGACCGCGCCGAGTAAGGCCGACCGCCGACGGCCGGCCGTCATCCGCTCACTCCGTCCGGAGGCAGGTGATCCCGGACCCTGTCGAGCCGGTGCCCGGACACCTGGCCGCGGACCACCGCCCGGAGCGACTCGCGGTCGCCCGCGCGGGCGGCGAGGCCGTCGAGCCATGGCTCCGCGCCGGGCCAGTCGAGCGGCATCGACCACGCGGGCCAGGCCGCGACGAGTTCCCGGGCCAGGGCCAGTCCCTCTCCGGCCAGTTCGTCCCGGCCCGCCGCCGCTGCGACGAGGACACCGTCCTCCATCTCCGGAACGGCGGCGCCGTGCCCCTTCTCCAGACGGCGCCGAGCCTCCGCGTGGTACTCCCGCACGATCGCGTCGATCGACGGCGGCTCGTCGAGCGGCAGTCGGCTCTGCTCTCGCAGAGCGCCGGCCGCGTCGGGGAAGTCCCGCTCGTGCCGGGCGAAGAGCACGGGGTCGGGCGTCCCCGAAGGGCGAGCCGAACGCTGCCCCAGCATCAGGGACACCACCGGGAACTCCCTGGTCAGTGCATGGACGTGCGCCGTCGGAAGGTACCCGTCGCCACCGGTCGTCCGGTCGAGACAGATGCCCTGCACGACCGGGCCGATCCGGCGGAGCAGGTGCAGGGGCTTCCAGGCGTCGAACCCCGGAAACTCCGCGGCCCACTGCTTCGTCACCCGCCCAGCCGTGGGAACACCCGATGTGGTCATGGCTTCGCCTCGATTCCTCGATGGGGCGTGCTCGCGGGGTCTGCCGGACTCTGCACTCGGCTCGACGGAATCGTCGCGACCGTCACCTGTCCGTCCATGAGGCATTCGATGAGCACGGAACCACCCAGCGGATGGATCCAGAAGTGCGGCCCGGCGTCCAGGATGTCCCGCGCGTGCCGCACCGCGACCTCCGCGGGCATGGTCACGGCCGGCATCAGGAGGTTGGCCCAGATGACGGCGACCCGCCCGCCCCGCCGTACGTACGGGGAGAGCAGCTCCGTCGCCATCCTCGTCCAGTGCTCCTCGTCGTCCCACCAGAGGCGGTCGTCGAACGGAGCGGACTCGAAGTCGAGCACGTCGCCGGAAGCAGCCGGGAACCTGTTCAGCGTCGCCGCCGCCAGGGCGCGGTTCTCGGCGGGATCCAGCTTCACCACCTGCCGGCCGTCCTCGTCACGGGGGTCGTTCACGAAGTCCGGAAGGTAGTCCGGGCGGGTCCCGTAGGGATCACCGGTGGTCATGTGTTCCGCTCCGACATCTCGAAATGCTCCGCCCCGGGAACCCTAACCCCCCGTGCCGCGGCAGGCCGAGGCACCACAGGTGCGGGGCGCAGGGCGGGGCCAGGCCGGGCCGACGGGAGTCCACGGACAGCCGGCGCTAGCGTGGAGGGACCGATGCGGGACCCATGAGAGGACGGACGATGGCGCTCACCCTGGCGGAGGCGGTCACCCAGCTCGGCGACAAGGCTTCGGCGAGGCGCCGCTCCGCCGCGAGGCGCCTCGGCACCTTGGCGGACGGGTCGGCGGGACCCGACCTGCTCGACGCGCTCCGCCGCGAGACGGAGGTGCGCCGGAGCTGGGAGACCCAGTACGAGATGGTGATGGCGCTGGGGGCGTGCGGCTACCGCCCGGCCGTGGAGTTCCTGGCCGGACTGGCCCGGCAGCCCACCGAGGACGACGCGGTGCACCTGGCCCTGGGCGACGCGATCACGCGGCTGCGCAGCCCCGCGGAGGGCGTATCGGCGCCCTTGGCGTGGTGCCTGGAGCAGGGGGATCCGTCGCTGACCGACGGCGCCCTCCGGGCCGTCGCCGGCTTCGGCGGCGTGCCTGACGCCTCGACCGTCGACCGGATCCTGGACCTCCTCGATCCCCTGGACCCTTACGACGGCCTGCGCTACTGGGCCGCCGTCGCGGCCGCGAACTGGCCCGGAGCGCGTGTGCGCGCATTCCTGGAGTCCTGTGCGGCGGGTCCTCGGGCGGATGTGGCCGAAGCGGCGGGCGCGTCCCTCGAAGGCCGCAGGCCCGACAGCTGAGCACGGTCCCGCCCCCGGAACGCCAGTGACCCGGAGTCTGAGAGCCAGACTCCGGGTCACTGTCTTCTCACCGGTCTCCCGGCTCACTCACACGGTCAGGTGAGGTCCTCCCACCAGGAGAGGGGCTCACCCTGTTCGTCGAACACGTTTCCGTATTCCCATTCCACTCCCTCATCGGGGAGCTCGGCCAGAATCGCCTCGATCGCCGGGAACCCGACCTCGATCGGGAAGGTGAGGACGACGAGCGTCTCCAGCTCGCCGTCGACCCTCCCGCCGATCCTCACCGCTCTCCGCTTGAGAGAGACGACGGTCTCGTCCGGGATTCCGCTGTGGAACACCTGGACCGCGACGTTTCCGCCCCTGGCGACGACCTCCGCGTGCTTCGCGGCCTCGTCGTAGGCGATCACGTCGCCGGCGGCGATCCCCCGGAAGAACCCGGGGGACAACCGCACGAGGTAGTGACCGTCACTCACCGGGGTCACCGCGACCACCTCGTCGGCCCTGGCTCCCTGCTGGGACTCGACCGTGAGGCGAATCCCGAGCGAGCCGTCACCGCTAGTCGTATCTCCTGAAGCCGGCACCGCAGCCTCCCCTCTCCGCACATGACTTGCCCTTGGACGGGGCCCCTCGGTTCTGGGCGCTGCTGTTGCACGCCGCGCCCTCGATGCAGAGGTTCTCCGGATCAAGGTTGCCACCCTTGCTCCGCGCCACGTTGACGTGACCGATCTGGACGTTGTCCGCGTTCGTGGTGGTCATGCCGCAGCGCCAGCACTGGAGCACTCCGTCGCCGTCCGCCTGGGCCTTCGCGACCATCGCGTCACGGATCTTGGTGGGAACCGTCTTCTTCGCCGTCGGTCCTCCCCGGCTCGCGCCCATCTGACGCGGCGAGGCGGTCTCGCCGTCCCGGAGGACGAAGAGCGGCAGCTGGCAGAACTCCGGCTGGTCGGCGTTGTCGTTGTGGACGAGGACGGCGGTCCCGCCGGCCAGCACGAAGTACGTGTGCAGGCCCTCGATGCTCAGGTCGTACGTGGTCCTGTCGGCCTGGTACGACGTGACCTCGACGATCGCCGTCGGGGCACCCTCGCCGTTCTGGAGCTTCTGGCCGACCCGGAGGTCGCCCGCCTGCGTCCAGGAGTCGCGGGTGGACTCGTAGAACTGGTGGTGCTCGGTGGTCTGGATCGTCTTCGGACCGGCCTCCGTCATGACGGTGACGTCGACGTAGTCACGGTCGGTCTTGGTGACGATGACCTGCTTGACCTCGTGCACCTCCCGGGTCTTCTTGCCGGGCTCGGCCGTCAGGACCCTGTCGCCCGCCTTGACCTTGGAGATCTCCTTGGTCGTGCCGTCCGCCAGCAGCACCGGCGTCTTGCCGGTGAAGCTGTGCGGGGTGCTGCCGCGTCGGACCGGGCATCCGCCGCCGGAGCCGCCGCCGGGCGAGTCCTTCGCCTTGGGGCCGTTGCCCTTGCCCTTGGCTCCGAACGCGCCGCCCATGACGGCACCGATCGTCGCCGCCTTCGCGGCTCCGGCGACCGAGCAGCCCTCCTCGCTGTTCACACAGGAGGTGCCGTACTCGACCGCGCCCGTGAGGGCTTCCTCACCGGCGCTCTCCGCGACGTTCGTCGCGATCTTGCCGGCCGTGCCGGAGAGCAGCTTGCCCGCGGCGCTCGCCGCGAGACGACCGCCGACGCCGCCGGCCGCGCCGGTCACGGCGCCGATGGCGACCGCGCCGAGGAAGCCGCCGACCGACTTCGGACCGTCGCTCATCATGTAGCCGACGCCGTTGGCCGCGGCGCCCGCGAGGGCGGCGCAGCCGACGGCGCCCACGCCGGCCGTGATCGCGGTGCATCCCGCGAAGACGGCGATGCCGGTGGCCACCGAGGCGATGGTGGAGGCGTGCTGCTTGACGAAGTTGGCTGTCGCCTTCGCCGCCTTCTTGACGGCTCTGCCGACCTTCTTGGCTGCCTTGACCACCTTCTTGGCCACGTGTTTGACGGCCTTGGCGACCTTGCGGACCGCCTTCTTCACATGCTTGACGACCTTGTGGGCGACGCGTTTCACGGTCTTGTAGACACGTTTGACGTATCTCTTGACCTTTCTGACGCTGTCGGCCACGTACCGGACGGCCTTTCTCACCGCCCGCTTGGCCCGCTTCACCACCTTCTTGACGGCCCGCTTGACCTTCTTGGCGGCCTTCTTGACGACCTTGGCGACCTTCTTGACGGCCTTCTTGACGTGCTTGTAGGCCGACTTGACGGTCTTCTTGACCTTCTTCTTGACCTTCTTGACGATCTTGTCGGCCCAGCCCGGCCAGTGGCCGGTCGGGTCCATGCCCGTCATCGGGTTGCCGTCCGCGTACGCGTACCGGTTCGCCGAGATCGAGTTCGGGACCCCGCTGAGCGAGACGGTGTCACGGCTGTTGAACTGGCCGGTCTCCGGCGAGTACCAGCGCGCGGCCATGTTGACCTTCGCCGTCTCCGGGTCGGTCCAGCCGGACTGGTAGCCCAGCGCGCCGAGCATCGTCGCGGACTGGACGACCTTGCCGAACGGCGAGTAGGTCGTCGATCCGGTCAGCGCCTCACCCGTGGTGGTGAACTGCGCCACCACGTCCGTGTGCAGGTCGGTGAGGGCCAGCACCGCGGTCGCGGTCTTCACACCGACCAGGCTCCCGCCGGCGTCGCGACTGTAGGTCGTCACGCCGTCCGAGGCCACGTCGTTGCCGTCGCCGCTGTACTGGAACGAGTGGAGCACGCTGCCCGTCTCGTCCTTGGCGTCCAGGACGCGGTCGAGACCGTCGTAGGTGTAGGTGCGGTTCCCTTCCTGGACGACCCGGTTGAAGGCGTCCACCTTCATGGTCGTCACCCGGCTGGCCTCGTCCGTCACCGAGCTCAGCGTGCCGCGCGCGGTGTACGTGTAGGCGCTGTGGCCGTCCGACGTGAGCCGGTTCCGGGCGTCGTAGGTGTAGGTGTCGCCGCCCACCCGGGTCCGGTTGCCGGACGCGTCGTAGCCGTAGACCTCGTTCGTCGTCCCGTTGTTCCAGGACATGACGCGGTCGGCCCAGTCGTACGTGTACGTGTTGGCCGACGAACCGGCGAGCCCCGTCGTCGTCTTCGACGTCAGGTTGTCGTTCGCGTCCCACCCGTAGGTGAAGGAGGCGAGCGTCTTGCCGGTCGGCGAGGTCAGCGTGTCGGTGGTCGGGCGCTCCAACTTGTCGTAGCCGAAGCTGCGCTTCGCCTTGCCCGTGCCGTAGTCGACCGACGTCACGTTGCTGTTGACGTCGTAGCCGTACGTCGCCGTCGAGCCGGTCAGACCGTCGTTGGCCGTCTTCAGACGGCCGGCGGTGTCGTAGCCGAAGGTCGACGTGCCCGAGGCGTCGGTGCGGGAGGTCATCCCGCCGTCGCCGTCGTACGCGAAGGACGAGGAGCCCGAGGGCCCGTTCGCCGTCAGGAGCAGACCCCGGTCGTCGTAGGAGAAGGTGTTCTTCTCCGTGCCGAGACCGGCGACGGCCGTGACCCGGTCGTCGGCGTCGTAGTCGTACGTGTGGTCGGCCGTGACGGCCTCCGCACCCGTACCCGCCTGGCGGACCAGCCGGCTCTTCGCGTCGTACTCGAAGGAGATGTTCACCCCGCCGGGAGAACGGGACTCCTTGATCCGGCCCGCACCGTCGTAGACGGCGGTGAAGGTCCGGTCCGCGAGGTTCGGATGGGTCGGCGTCGACGGCTCGACCTGCGACTCCGGCAGACCCCATGTGTTGTACGTCGTCAGGAACGGGTTGGCCCGTCCGTCGGTGAAGCGGGTCTGGTTGCCCGCCGCGTCGTACCCGTAGGTCGTGGTGATCGACTCGGTCGCGGAGACCGGCTCGACGACCTTCGTGATCAGACCCGAGGAGTCGTACGTGAAGGTCTTCGTGTGACCACGGTGGTCGGTCGCCGAGACCATGTTGCCGGCCCGGTCGTAACCGGTGCTCGCCGTACGCAGCACGGCACCCGTCTCGTCCAGGTCGTCGGTCCTCACCAGCTGGCCGAAGCCGTCGTACGTGTTGCGGGAGCCGGTGCCGTCGGGCTCGGTGGCCGTGAGCGGCTGCCCGTCCATGTCGTACGTGAAGCGCGACACCTTGCCCGCGCTGTCGGTCACCTCGGTGACCTCGCCGTCGGCGTTGTACTTGTACGACTCCGTGACGCCCTGCGGCGACACGATCCGGGACAGCTCGCCGCCCGGGGCGTTGTACTCGTTGATCGCCGTGTAGGCCCGCTGCGTGGGCTGGCGCACGATGTCCGTGCTGGTCAGCTCGCGGCCCAGGTAGTCGTACGTCATCTCCTGGCGGGCGCCGTTCGGCCGGGTGGCCGACAGCTGGTCGCCGTTGGTGGAGTACGTGTACTTCGTCGTGCCGCCGCCCGGCTCGGTGACCGAGGCCAGGTCGCCCAGCTGCGTGTACGTGTAGGTGGTGCGGTTGCCGAGCGGGTCGACCTCCGCCGTCACCTGGCCGAGCTTGTTGTACTCGTTGTACGAGGTGGCGCGGATCGGGGCCGACGCACCCGGCGCGAGGTAGTCGGGAGACGTCATCGACAGCTCCTGGCCCTCCGCGTCGTACGCCGTCGTCACCACGTTGCCGAGCGGGTCCGAGGACTCCGTCGCCTCGCCGAACGTGTTGTACCCGGTCATCGTGACGGGCCGGACGGAGACCGGGGTCCCGCCGTTCTGCTCCGCCATGACGGCCGGCTCGGTGACCGAGGTCTGCTGGCCGAGTTCGTCGTAGCCGTAGTCGGTGACGTTGCCCGCGGTGTCCGTCTGGGACACCGGCAGACCGCGCTGGTCCAGCTTCCACATGGTCGTGCGGACCGTGGAGCCCGCGGCCGGCAGGGTGCCGCCCTTGAGCGCCGTGACCTGTGCCGCGGTGAGCGCCTCGCCGTAGACCTGGACGTCGTCCAGGCCGCCGAGGTGGTTCTCCGCGTAGGCGCCCTTGTACCAGCGGCGTCCCAGCTGGAGGGGACCGGTGGCCTCCCACGGGGTGGTGAAGGCGGCCGGGGTGCCGCTCGCGACACCGTTCACGTACAGCCGGATCTGGGAGCTCGCCTGGTCGTAGACGCCGACCAGGTGGGTCCAGGTGTTGGCCGTGACGGCGGCGGTGCCCGACGAGACCCGCACGATGGCCGGGTCGTAGGTGTCGGTGGCGTGCCGGTTGAAGGTCCAGCCGTAGGCCGTGGAGTAGTAGAGCTGGAAGCCGGAGGCCTCCTTGCCGTCCTGCGCGACGAAGGTCCGGTTGGCCGTCGTGCTGGTCAGCTTGACCCAGGCCGAGACCGTGAAGCTGCCGCTGGTGTTCACCACCGGGCCGTTGGTCTGCGCCCACGAGTTGGCGTCGCCGTCGAAGACGGCGCTGCCGCTCCGGTCGGTGTTCCAGTGCATGCCGGTGCCGTGGCTGCCGGTGTTGTTGGCGCCGGAGGAGTCGGCCAGGCCGAAGCCGGTCGTCTCGTCCAGCCTGTAGCGGGCCACCGGGGCCGTGGTCCCGTCGTGGGAGGTGGTTCCGGTGATGTTGCCCAGGGCGTCGTACCGGGTCTCCGTGGTGGACACGTCACCCGTCGCCGGGTCGCGGTCCGTCTCCGACACCACGTTGTCGTCCGGGTCGTAGCTGGTCTGCGTGGTCCGGGCGAGCCCGTTGGGGTCGAGGATCTCGGAGACCGTACGGTCGGCCGCGTCCACCGTGAAGGTGCTGCGGGTCTGCCCGTCGTTGGTGACCTGCTCGATCAGGTTGCCGGCGGCGTCGTAGGTGTTCGCCTGCTCCGTGAAGGACTTGCCGGTCTGCGGGTCCTTGCGAACCACGGAGGCCGACAGGCCGTCGTCGGTGTAGGTGTACGCCGTCTGCCAGCCCAGCGAGTCGGTGATCGACGCGAGGCGGCCGGCGGGGTCGTAGGCCCGGGACTCCTGGACGAGGGTCGTCGGAGCCGTCGGGTTGTACGGGTCGCCGGTGTAGTCGAGCAGGCTGGTGGTGAGCGGACGTTGCTCGGCGTCGAAGGTGTAGACGTTGACGGTCCCCGCGGGGTCCGTCTCCTTCACCTTGTTGCCGTAGACGTCGTACTCGAACGACGTGGTGTCGCCGCCCGGGTCCGTCCTGGTCGCCAGCTGGTTGGTGGCGTCGTACGTCATCGACGTGACGCGCGCCGTGTCACCGCCGGTGAGGTCCTGGACCGTCTGGGACAGGATGTTGCCGTCGGGGTCGTAGCCCGTGGTCGTCTTCGCCTGGTGCCTGGCGCCGGTGACCCGGTTGGTGACGGACGGGGTCGTCTCGGTGAGGACCTGGTCGTTCTTGTCGTACGTCTGGCTCGTGACCAGGCCGGCCGGGTTGGCGTCCGAGACCTCCTTCTTGGAGATCTCGCGGCCCAGCTTGTCGTACGTGTACTCCACCGTGGCGCCGTTGGCGTCGGTGATCTTCGCCAGGTCGCCGTTGGAGAAGTAGGTGTACGTGGTCTTCTTGCCGCCCGGCGTCACGACCTGCGACACGAGACCCGCCGGCGTGACCGCGGCACCGCCCTCCGCCGCCGGGGTGGTGGCGGTGGTGTACGTGGTCGAGGCGGTCCGGCCGTTCGGATGACCGGCCACGGGGGGCGTGGTCACCGACAGCAGGTTGCCGCCCGTGTCGTAGGAGTAGCTCGTGAGGTAGGCGTTGTCCGTCGGACCGGACGAGCGCCCGTCCCGCTCCGTCAGGATCAGGTCGTTGCGCAGGTCCATCGGCGGGAAGGCCGTGGTCGAGTCCGGGTAGAAGGTGTAGTACTCCGTCGAGCACTTGTTCGCGGCCGTGTTCTGGCAGGTGGTCTGGGCCACCGTGTTGCCGCGCACGTCGTGACCGGTGATCGAGCGGTTGCCGTTGGCGTCCGTGATGGTGTGCAGGAAGCCGCCGGTGTCGTACCCGTAGGTGGTGCGGTCGCCCTCGGTGTCGATCGCGGCGAGCAGGCGGTTGCCCATCTCGGCGTCGTACACGTAGGTGAGGGTCTTGTCCTTCGGATCGGTCAGCTTGACCGTCTTGACGGGGGCGATGCCGGAGGACGCCTTGTAGGCCGACCAGTGGGCCGCCACGTCCGCATCGGTCAGGCCCTTGGCGTGGACCGCGACCTCGGCGATGGATCCGGTGAAGAAGGAGACGTCACCGGGCGAGCTGAACCAGCCCTTGCCGAAACCGGCACCGATGAACGTGCGGGTCGTCGTCTGGTCGTTGGCCGCGCCGGTGTAGTCCTTCTGCTTCACCCCGTCCAGGTAGAGCGTCTGCGTCGTGCCCTTGGCCGCCAGCACCACGTGGTGCCACGCGTCGTCGGTGACCGTACCGGTGGTCCCGAAGTCGGTCGTCCCGCTGCCGGAGGCACTCCACCAGTGACCGCGCAGCCTGCCGTCCGCACCGACGTACAGCAACGGCGAGTAGGCCGCGCCCGCTCCGAGCGGATCGTTCGGAGCACGGGCCTGGTCGCTCATGAGCACGCCGGGCTCGGCCGTCTTGAACCAGAGCTCGACCGAGCGGTCGGCCTTGGCGTGCAGCGGACCGTACGGCACCTCCACGAAGGAGGTCGAGCCGTCGAAGGTCGCCGCGCTCGCGTCACCCGGACCGAAGGGGCCTTCGGCACCCTGGATGACGTTGTTGTACGTGCCGAAGCCGGTGTTCACCTGGTTCGCGGCCTGCGCCGCTCCCTGGGTGTCGTCCAGGCGCCAGTAGCCGGCCGGGGCGGAGCCCATGACGGCGGAACGGTAGACCTGGGACGAGCCGGTGATGGTCGGCGGGTTGAGCTTCCAGGTGCCGCCGTTGCCGTCGGTGGCCTGGAGGACGCGGTCGTCGGTGGTGTCGTAGACGACCGAGGCCTGGGTCTTGCCGCCGGGGGTGGTGATCTTCTGGAGCAGCCCGGCCGACCGGACGGCGGAGTCGTACTGGGTCTTGATCAGGTCGGCGGAGAGGGGCTCGGAGAAGATCGCGACCTCGGCCATCTGGCCGTTGAAGTGCCCGAGCTTGTCGTTGGCGTTCATCGCCGGCCAGCCCATGGTGTTCACACCGGCGCCGAGGGCGATGTACGGCTGCACCCAGTCGTTGACGGCGCCGCTGAGCGAGCCGACCGCCGCACCGTCGAGGTACAGGGTCTGGCTGTTGGCGACGCCGGTCAGGACGGCGTTGTGCCACTTGCCGTCGGTGACGACCGGGGTGGACGTGATCGTCGTCATGCAGCCCGGCGACATGGCCAGGCAGCCGCGCAGCTTGCCGTCGGTGCCCACGTACACCGCGGGGGTGTTCTTCGTGGTGTTGGCCACCGGGTCGGGGTCGCTGAGGGGCTTGTCTCCGTAGTAGAAGAGCACGCCTCCGGCGGTGCTCGTCTTGAACCACAGCGAGACGGAGGTGTACGAGGGCGTGGCGCCCGGCGCGGCAGGCATCTCGACGTACGAGGTGGTGCCGTTGAAGGCGGCCGCCTTCTGGGTGGAGCCCGCGAGGGGACCCGTGCCGCCCAGCGTCACGTTCTTGTACGTGCCGTTGTACTGGCCCTGGTTGGCGTCGAGGGCGTCCTTCGCGACGGTGCCCGAGGTCTCGCCGAGCCGCCAGTAGGCGAACGGGTCGGCGTCGAGGACCGTGGTGCGGTAGTGGTTGCCGGTGGCGTACGTGTACGTCGTGCACTTGGACCAGTCGGCCGGCGGGCACACCTTGGTGAGCTGGTCACCGGTGTAGGTGTACTGCCAGGTCTGGACCGAGTTCGCGTCGCCGGCCGTGGCCTGGTCGGTGTAGACGGTCTGGACGTGCCAGGCGGTGGCCGAGGCCGGCTGGTACCAGGTCAGGCCCAGGTTCCGCTTGGAGACCTCGTTCGTGATCTTCGTGAGGCGCTTGGCGGCGTCGTACGTGAAGGTCTCGGTGCGGCCCGCGTAGTCCTTGATGGTCTTCAGCGCGTAGGTGCCGGTCTTCGCGGTCGCCTGGGTGAAGGCGTACTCCGTGAAGTCCTTGTCCGTGAGCGCGTAGCCGCCGGTGACGGCCGCGAGGCGCGCGTAGCGGCCCAGCGGGGGCACGAAGGTGCCGTCCGAGTTCCGGCCGAAGGCGACCTGTTCACCCCCCGGGTAGGTGATGATCACGCTGGTGAGGGCGCCGGTGCCGTCCTTGACCTCGACGGCCTTCATGTCGACGATCGTCGACCAGCCGGCGCCGAAGGCGGAGTCGACGCGGGGGTCGAGGCTGTTGTAGGAGCGCTCGATCTCCAGCGACGGGCCGATCACCGGCACGTCGGCGTCGGTGTCCTCGGTCGTGTAGTTGCCGTCCGAGGGGTCGAACTCGTGCCCGTCGGTGTTCATCGACAGGCCCGAGGTGACCGGCGGCTGCGGCACGGCCGTGGTGAAACGGCTGCCCTCCACGACGGCCGAGGTGCCGTCGCTGGCCTCCACGTACCAGTCGTAGTTCTTCGACCACTTCAGTTTGCCGGCGGGAACCTTCCAGCTGCCCTTGGTGATCGCGCCGGACGTGGCCACCAGCGTGGGGGTGCCGGTGGCGTCCCCGTCGTAGACCTCGAAGGTGTAGGACAGGGGGCTGGGGCCCTTGTCGGCGTCGCTCGCGTAGACGAGCAGCTCCGGCTGGAGGGTGTTCGCCTGGAAGTTGGCGGGCGGGTACTGGGCGTTGATCTGCGGTGCCGAGTTCGGCGTGTAGGTCAGGTCCAGGGCCGGGCGGAAGCCGGCGGTCGCCGCGTTGTCCGAGTGGAACTTCTTCCAGTGGAGCATGTCGTTGGTCGGCGCGGTGAGCGCCAGGCCGTAGTTCGCGGCCCCGGCGGCGACGTTGTTGAACCACGTCGTGCTGAGCGAGACCGGCATGCGCGTGCCGACGCTCGCGGCGCCGGAGCTGTTGGAGCAGGAGGCTCCGGGTGCCGGGGTGGCGGTGCCGATCGCGGCGCCGAAGGACGGACCGGGGTACGCCGTGACGGCGGACGGCGTCCACGACTGCGTGATCGGGTGCACCGAGAACGACTGGGCCGCGCAGGTCGAGGACCACAGGGCGTACACGTTCAGGGTGGCGGCGGTGACCCGCTGCCCCGCGAGCGTGGTGCCGAGGGAGCTGAACTGCAGGAACGAGTTGGTCTTGTTGGTGCCCGAGTCGTACGAGCCGACCTTGATCTGGGTCTCGGTGGAGTGGTCCCCGCCGATGGTGTTCTGCGTGTACGTCGAGTTCGACGCGGTCACGGTCGGGTCGACGGTCACCGGGTAGACGCGCGCGGGGTCGTCGAGCCAGGCGCGGTCGGCGGTCATCCGCAGGGCGGGCTGCCCGTCGGCCTTGCCGTCGACGGTCGTCAGCTCGTAGGCGACGGCCCGGGACTGGGCGCGGTCGCCGGAGCGCGGATCGACCTTCGAGTCCTCCATGTACGCGTGCGGGATGGTCGCGGTGACCTTGCCGTCGGCGTCGGTGAACTCCACGTCGCCGTCGGCGGCGACGCGGGGGGTGAGGCCCTCGAGGTCGAGCGCGAAGACCCAGGAGTTCGCGGCCTGCGGGGAGCGCAGGACGACGTTCTCCTTGAAGCCCTCGGCGAGCGGCACGAGCTGCACGTCGGTCTCGGGGAGGACCCCGGCGTACGTGAGGGTGCCGTCGGCATCGACGGTGGGCTCGGTCTTCGCCGCGTCCCGCAGGGCGTAGGCGAGTGAGCGGCCCTTGCCGAAGTCGACGGAGGCGAGGGCCTTGTCGGCGGCGGTCGGCGCGAACTCGACGTCGAGGGAGTTGGCCGTCTGCTGGAGACGTCCGTCCTCGTCCTCGGTCAGGCTCGTGTCGATGGCCTTCCACGTGCCGTCCGCGGCCTTGAAGTTGGTGCGGCCGGGGAAGTGGCGGACGGTGGTGGAGCCGTCGGCGTTGACGTAGTAGTCCGAGGTGGCCGTGGACTTCTTCGCGTCACGCCTGCTGGTGCGCGCGTCGAAGCTCTTGGCGCTGCCCGGCGCTTTGCGGGTGCGGACCTCGGCGGGGTCGTCGGTCTCCCGCTCGAAGAGCGGAAGCTCGCCCTTGCCCTTGCCGGGCTTGCGGCCGGCCTCGCCCTCGAGGCTCGTGGCGTCCGACGAGGCGTGATGGCTCTTGCCCCGGGCTGTGCCGCCCTGCTGGTCGGGGGTGTCGAGAGGGCTCTCGCTCACCCATTTCCACAGTCCCGTGAGGGAGAGCTTGGGCATCTTCACCGGTTCGAGCGTGACGCCCGCGGCGAGCGCCGACTCGGTGGTGATCATGAGGAACAGTGAGATGAGTACGGAAAGAGCCGTAGCCCTCAGCCTGCGTCTTCCGGTGCGACCCGGTGGGAACAGGCGAGGGCTACGGACCCGGCGTATACGCATGGGCCAGCCTTTACTAACGCGATGCTTACAAAGCTTCGCGAGCCTGCCCGATGACGGATCGCCAGTTCACACCAGGGTGCCGAACTTTACTGCGCCTTTACCCAATGGAGGGAACCCTTCCGGACAACTCCCTCCGGGCCGCCCAGACGGGACACCTGTCGCCCCGTCACTCCTCGCGGGCCAGCCGCTTCACCGTCGCCGCGATGTCGTCCTTCAGGGACGCCCCGGGGGCCACCCGGACCAGGTTGTCGTGGGCCGCGCCGCCGGCCTCGCCGACCGTCACGAACCGGACCTTCGGGTTCTTCTCCACCGCCGCCTCCGCGGCGGCCACCTGCGGGGCTCCCGAGGCGACGACGATCTCGCAGTCCCGCTGGACCAGACCGTTGACGAACGGGCGGGCGTTCTCCACCGACTTCTCGCCCATCACCGGTACGAACGTCACGCGGATGTGCCTGTCCAGGGACGCCGCCTGCATCCCCTCCCAGACGGGGGCCGCCGGCGCCCCGCTCACGATGCCCCGCTCGTCGGTCAGCAGACAGGCGTCGTAGTCCTGATAGGCACGGGCGCGGGTGTCGGGCGGGGTGCCCTGCCGGTCCGATCCGGCGAACAGCCAGGCACCGACGAGACCGAGGGCGAGGACCACGACCGAGCCGACGACCCAGCCGGCCCGGCCGCGCAGCGCCCCGGCACCGGCGGCCAGCAGCCCGGGGACCCGGGCCGACCCGGACTCCGCCGCCTCCCTCCTCGCCGACTCCCGCTCGGCGACGCGCCAGGCACGACGGGTCTTCACCGGCCGGCCCCCTTCGCGGTGAGGCAGTGCGCCGCCGCACCCAGGGTGGAGGCCGCGAGCAGCACCACGTCGACGAGGTAGGCGAAGCCGTGGGTCTCCTCGGGCGTCAGCGCGATCTGGAAGCACCAGCCGACCGAGGCGGCCGTGAACAGCAGCGCGGCGAGCCAGTCGTTCCGCGTCCCGCGCCGCAGGGCGAGGGCGAGCGAGGGGACGAACCCGAGGACACCGAGACTGAGCAGCGGCACCAGCGCGAGCCCGACCCGGGCCGGCCGGCCCGGCAGCTCCTTGGGGCGCGGGGACTCCGCGCCCTTCTCCAAGCGGACGGCCTGGTTCACGATTCGCGGGACCTCTCACGGAGGCGCCCGCCGGGGGCGGGGCGCACGGGTGTACGACAGGGGACGCCGTACGGTACATCCCCCGCCGCGAGGATCACCCCCGGGGGCCTCTCCCCCCGCGGCGCCCCGTACACCTCAGATGCGGTGCCGCACCCACACATTGGGCTCGACGTAGACCGCGTATCCCCGCGAGACGTCGCAGTGGACGGGCACGAGCGCGCCCTCGACCTCGACCGGGCCGTCCGCGTCGAAGGGGAGACCGGTCCACGAGCGCCACTGCTCGACCGAGCCGGAGACGGTCATCGAGGCCGGGGCCACCGCCTCGATGACACCGCCCGCGCGTACGTGGACGCGCAGCCAGGCGTCGTGCGGCAGACCGTCGGACTCCCGGGTGCGGAACGCGTACTCGTGGATGGAGGACGCGGCCTCCAGGTGCTTGCCGTTGGGGCGGACCGGGGCGACCAGCTCGGAGAAGCCGCGCCGCGCGGCGTTGTCCCGCATGGCGGCCAGCATCCGGTGCGAGAGGCCCTGACCCAGGGCGCTCGTGTCGACCGTGATCTCGATGGCGCTGACGGTGTCGGCCTCGCGGCCGTGCTTCAGGTCGGAGAACGCCCAGAGGAGCACCTCGTCCCAGCCGCGCGCCGGCAGCGCGCGGCGTCCGTCGACATCGAGCCGGAAGGGAACGCTGAAGCCACGGGCGACGACCTTGCCCTCGCCGTCGGTGGCGACGAGCACGAACTCCGGCAGCTCACGCACGATCCGCCCGATGTTCGCCCAGCCCACCGGGTCGTACATCATGAACTCGGGCCAGAGATCGCGCATGCCCCACATCGGCCCCTCCAGTTCGGGGCGCTCGGCGAGGGTCGATATGTTCAGGTCCATGCAGGCAGAGTAAAGATCATTTCCCGCCGCACCAAGAGGTTTTCCCCTGGCCGGGGAGGGCTACGGGAGTTTCTGCTGCGGGCAGCCGGCGAGGACCCGCTTCATCGCGTCCCGCTCGCCGCCCGTCACCCACACCCCGTACTTCTTCTTCACGGCGATCTGCCGCGCCACGTACGTGCAGCGGTACGCCTTGTTCGGCGGCAGCCAGGTCGCCGCGTCGCCGTCGGACTTGCGGCGGTTGGTGGAGGCGTCGACGGCGAGCAGGTTGAGCGGGTCGTTGGCGAACCGGCGCCGGGTCTCCGCGTCCCACGTGCCCGCGCCCTTCTGCCAGGCGTCGGAGAGCGCGACGACATGGTCGATGTCGACCTTGCTGCGCCCCCGGACGAAGCGGACGGTGGTCCCGGTGTACGGGTCGTCGGTGAGCGTGCCGGAGGCGACCTTGCAGCGACCGTCGGTGAACCGGACGCCGGTCAGGTCGCGCTTGAGTATGTCGTCCCGGGTCCCGCAGCCGTTGCCGTCCACGTCCACCCAGGCACGCCCGAACTTCTCCCGCTCGTAACCGGTCTTCGGCGCCCGCCCCTTGACGGTGAGCGTCTCCACGGCGGCGAGAGCGGTCCCCCGCGCGGCGGGCCTGTCTCCCGCGCCGCCGCCGGATCCCGGACCGCCGCCGGATCCCGGACCGTCGCCGGCTCCGGGCGAGCAGGCGGTGGCGAGGAGCGTGGCGACGGCAAGTGCCGAGGCGGCCAGGGTCGTTCGCATCGTCCGCTCTGTAAGCATTCGGGAATTCTAGGCGGCGCGGGCCCGCCGGGGAGGCGGGA
The DNA here is from genome assembly GCF_042795405.1 of Streptomyces sp. NPDC056480. Classification (NCBI taxonomy): domain Bacteria; kingdom Bacillati; phylum Actinomycetota; class Actinomycetes; order Kitasatosporales; family Streptomycetaceae; genus Streptomyces; species Streptomyces sp. NPDC056480. Next base: position 22,318 of record NZ_JBHTSA010000050.1, read on the forward strand.
CCCCGGCCGGCCCTTCGCCCCCCTCAGACCTTGCCGATGCCCAGGGTGTTCTCGGAGGGCAGCAGGCCGGAACCGATCGCCGCCAGCCAGGGGCCGCCGAGCAACTCCGCGAGACGGGCGGTGCCGTCCGGGCCGAGGGCGGCCCAGGGGGCGACGGCGAGTTCGTCCGTGCGCCGCTCGACCTCGGCGCGCAGGGCGCGGCCCGCCTCGGTGGCCGCCCCGTCGGCGGTCAGGAGGCCGCGGTCGACGAGACGGGTGCGCGCCGCCGCCCATTCCCCGCCGCTCCAGCCCCGGCTCTCGAAGACGGGCTCCGGCGCCGCGCCGATCGCCGCGAAGGAGACGAGCGACTCGACCGGGTCGAGCCCGGCGTCGACGAGGGCTTCGAGGTGGCCGTCGCCCCGGTGCTCGCGCAGGATCGTCGCGGACTGCCAGAGGACCACGTGCGGTGCCTCGGGCCGGGGCAGGGCGGCGTTGGCGACGGCGAGCGGGCGGGAGACCTCGGCCCCGGAGGCGGCCGTCGCCCCGTCGGCGGCGGTGCGGGCGAGAGCGGCGGCCTCGGCGAGTCCGGGGCTCGCGAGGAGCTCCTCGCCCAGGACGGCCCGGTAGGTGCGGTCGACGGCCCGGAGCCGCGCGGCGAGCACGTCGGCCGGGGCTGCGGCCTCCCAGGCGGCGGGGACGTACCGGGCGATCATCGCGGGGCTGAAGCTGTAGAAGGTGTCCGCCACCCGGTCCGCGCCCACGGGGCCGAGGGGCGCGGCGCGCCAGGCGAAGTAGGAGGGCCAGCGCTCGGAGGTGTCGTAGCCGAGGGCGGCGGCCTCGTCGAAGGCCTCGGGGGCGTAGTAGAGCAGGGCGTGCAGGGGTTCGAGCAGGTGCCACATCTGACGTACGCGTCCGGATTCCACGGCGGGCTCCTCTTCACTCGCTCAGCTTCACTCGCTCAGCATCTAGTCACTGCCTAGATAGTGCTCCGCAGCCCTGAACTTGTCAATGCCTAGATTGGGGCTAGGCTCCTCCCATGACGCCTACCAGCCGGACCTCCTACCACCACGGCGGCCTGCGCCGGGCCGTCCTCGACGCCGCCCTCGACGTCATCGCCGCCGAGGGCCCCGGGGCGCTCAGCCTGCGCGACCTCGCGCGCCGCGCGGGCGTCTCGCACGCCGCGCCCGCCCACCACTTCAAGGACCGCACCGGACTCCTCACCGCCCTCGCGACCGAGGGGTACGGGCTCCTCGCCGAGGCCCTCGCCGCCGCGCCCGAGCTGCGCGAACGCGGGGTGCGGTACGTGCGGTTCGCGGTCGGGCACCCCGCCCACTTCCAGGTCATGTTCCAGCCGGACCTGCTGCGCGCCGACGACCCGGACCTGCTCGCAGCCAAGGAGCGCGCCTCCGCCGAACTCCGCGCCGGCGTCGCCGGCCTCACGGACGTCCCCGACGCCCGGACGGCGGGCATCGCGGCCTGGTCGCTCGCCCACGGCTTCGCGACGCTGCTCCTCACCCACAACGTGACGGGAGCACTGGGCGACCGCGACCCCGAGGAGTACTTCCGCTCCCTCACCGGCCTGCTCTTCACCGGCCAACTCCCGCTGGAGGAGCAGCCGTAGGGAAGGCGAGAGGAAGGAAGCCGCGGGAATAGCCCGCGCCGGTCGGCAATTGACGGAGAACATGAGAACCACGAACACCCTCCGTCGCACCGCAACGGCCCTGCTCACCACGGCTGCCCTCGCCTTAGCTCCCACCGCCCTCGCCACCCCCGACCACGCGGGATCCGGCTCGCCCTGGCGCGGCGCCTGGGCCGCCTCCCCGCAGGCACCGAGCGCGCCGCTCGGCCCCAACTGGTCGCAGCAGGGCTTCGACGACCACACCGTGCGGCAGGTCGTCCGCGTCACGGCCGCCGGCACCCGGGCCCGGATCGAGCTGAGCAACCGGTACGGCACCACCCCGCTGCGCGTCACCGGCGCGACCGTCGCCCGTACGGCCGAGGGCGGCGCGGTACGGGCCGGTTCGGTCCGCACCCTGCGCTTCGACGGGCGGGCGTCCACCACGATCCCGGCCGGCGGCACGCTCCTCAGCGACGGCGCGCCGTTCCCGGTCAAGGCCTTCGAGTCCCTGACCGTCACCCTGTACCTGGCCGGCGAGACCGGCCCGGCCACCTTCCACCAGTTCGCCGGCGCCACCGCCTTCCGGGCCGAAGGCGACCACCGCGGAGACCTGTCCGGCTCGGCCTTCACGGAGACGAGCACGTCCTCGTACTTCCTGTCGGGCGTCGAGGTCACCGGCGGCCGTGACACCGCCCGCCGCGACGGCATCGTCACCTTCGGCGACTCGATCACCGACGGCGTGGGCTCCGCGACGGACGCGGACAACCGCTACCCGGACGAGCTCGCCGAGCGCCTGGCAGCGGCGGGCAGCCCGCGCGCGGTCCTCAACCACGGGATCGCGGGCAACCAGGTCGTCAACGACACGACCTGGGCCGGCGAGAAAGCCCTCACCCGCTTCCGCCACGACGTCCTGAACGAGCGGGGCGTCCGCACGGTCATCCTCCTCGAAGGCATCAACGACATCGGCGGCAGCACGGTGAACTTCCCCGCCGCGCCCACCCCCGACGTCTCCGTCACCGAACTGATCAAGGGCCACCGCACCCTCATACGCCAGGCCCACGCCAAGGGCCTGAAGGTGATCGGCGCGACCCTGACCCCGGTCAAGGGCTCCTTCTACGACACCCCGGCCAACGAGGCCAAGCGCGACGCCTTCAACGCCTGGGTCCGCACCTCGGGCGCGTACGACGCGATCGTCGACCTCGACCGGGCGGTCGCGGACCCGGCGGACCCGGACCGCATCCTCCCGGCGTACGACTCGGGCGACGCCCTCCACCCGAACGACGCGGGCTACCGCGCGATGGCCGGGGCACTGGACCTCGACGAGCTGTAACCGCCGGCCGGGGTGCGCGGGCGACCGCCCGCGCAGCCCGGCCCGGCTCCGCTACGACCCCAGGATCGTCGTCAGGAACTCCCCGGTCCACGCGAGCAGTTCGCGGCCCACGACCGGCTTTCCGCCGATCTTGCCCGCCGTCGGGCGCGGTACCAGGATCTGATGGACGGCCGGCTTGATGACGGTCCGCGGGTAGAGCCGCTTCAGGCGGAGTTCCTGCGACTCGCGCAGTTCCACCGGGGCGAAGCGAATGTTCGGGCCCTGCAGCACGATCTCGCCGACGCCGCACGCGCGCGCCAGCATGCGCAGGCCCGCCACCAGGAGGAGGTTCTCGACCGGCTCCGGCAACTTGCCGTAGCGGTCGACGAGTTCCTCACGGACCGCCCTGATGTCCTCCTCCGAGTTGGCCGACGCGATCGAGCGGTAGGCCTGCAGACGGAGCCGCTCGCCCGGCGCGTAGTCGTGCGGCATGTGGGCGTCGACCGGCAGCTCGATCTTGACCTCCAGCGGGGCCTCCTCCTCCACCCCGCCCTCCATCTGCGCCCGGTAGTCCGCGACGGCCTCGCCGACCATCCGGACGTACAGGTCGAAGCCGACGCCCGCGATGTGACCGGACTGCTCGCCGCCGAGCAGGTTGCCCGCGCCGCGGATCTCCAGGTCCTTCATCGCCACGTACATGCCCGCGCCCATCTCGGTGTGCTGGGCGATCGTCGCGAGCCGCTCGTGCGCGGTCTCCGTGAGCGGCTTCTCCGGCGGGTACAGGAAGTACGCGTAGCCGCGCTCCCGGCCACGGCCGACGCGGCCGCGCAGCTGGTGGAGCTGCGAGAGACCGAAGTTGTCGCCGCGCTCGACGATCAGGGTGTTGGCGTTGGAGATGTCGATGCCGGATTCGACGATGGTCGTCGAGACGAGGACGTCGAACTTCTTCTCCCAGAAGTCGACGACGACCTGTTCGAGGGCCGACTCGGACATCTGGCCGTGCGCCGTCGCGATCCGCGCCTCGGGGACGATCTCGCGCAGCCGCGCCGCCGCCCGGTCGATCGAGTCCACCCGGTTGTGGATGTAGAAGACCTGGCCCTCGCGCAGGAGTTCACGCCGGATCGCGGCGCCGATCTGCTTCTCCTCGTACGGGCCGACGAAGGTGAGGACGGGGTGGCGCTCCTCCGGCGGGGTCGTGATGGTCGACATCTCGCGGATGCCGGTGACCGCCATCTCGAGCGTACGGGGGATGGGGGTGGCCGACATGGTGAGGACGTCGACGTTGGCACGGAGCTTCTTCAGCTGCTCCTTGTGCTCGACGCCGAAGCGCTGCTCCTCGTCGACGATGACCAGGCCCAGGTCCTTGAACTTCGTCTCGGAGGCGAACAGGCGGTGGGTGCCGATGACGATGTCGACCGAGCCCTCCCGCATGCCCTCCAGGGTCGCCTTCGCCTCCGTGTCCGTCTGGAAGCGGGACAACGCCCGTACCTTCACCGGGAACTGGGAGTACCGCTCGGAGAAGGTCCCGAAGTGCTGCTGCACGAGCAGCGTCGTCGGCACGAGGACCGCGACCTGCTTGCCGTCCTGCACCGCCTTGAAGGCCGCGCGGACCGCGATCTCCGTCTTTCCGTAGCCCACGTCGCCGCAGATCAGGCGGTCCATGGGGACGGTCTTCTCCATGTCCTCCTTCACCTCGGCGATGGTGGACAGCTGGTCGGGCGTCTCCGCGTACGGGAAGGCGTCCTCCAGTTCGCGCTGCCACGGGGTGTCCGGGGCGAAGGCGTGCCCGGGGGCCGCCATCCGCGCCGAATACAGCTTGATGAGGTCGGCCGCGATCTCCTTGACGGCCTTCTTCGCGCGGGCCTTCGTCTTCGTCCAGTCCGCGCCGCCGAGCCGGTGCAGGGTCGGCGCCTCGCCGCCCACGTACTTGGTGACCTGCTCCAGCTGGTCGGTCGGGATGTACAGCCGGTCGCCGGGCTGGCCGCGCTTGGCGGGGGCGTACTCGACGAGGAGGTACTCGCGGGTCGCGCCCTGCACGGTCCGCTGCACCATCTCCACGTACCGGCCGACACCGTGCTGCTCGTGCACGATGTAGTCGCCGACCTCCAGGGTCAGCGGGTCGATGGTCTTGCGGCGCTTGGCCGGCATCCGCTGGCCGTCCTTGCCGGCCGCCTTCTGGCCGGACAGGTCGGTCTCGGTGAGGACCGCGAGCTTGAGCGCGGTGTCGACGAAGCCGTAGTCGATGGAGCCGGTCGCCACGTGGACGACGGACGGGGAGATCTCCGCGGGGCCGCCCGCCTTCGAATCGAAGGCGGTGAGGCGGGCGGCGATGCCCTCGCCGCCGAGGACCTCGACCGTCCGGGTCGCGGGGCCGTGGGCCTCCGTGACGTAGACCGTGCGCCAGCCGTCGGCCAGCCAGCCCTTGGTGTCGGCGAGCGCGCGTGCGGTGTCGCCGCGGTACGACTCGGGGGCGTGCATGCCGAGCGTGAGGGTGTCACCGTCGCCGTCGGCCGTCACGTCCGCCGCGAACGGCGACACCGACCACCAGGACATCCCCAGCTCGCGCGCCCGGTCCCGGACGTCCGCGATCCCCCACAGGGAGGCCGCGCCGACGTCGATCGGGGCCTCGCCGCCGCCGGCCGTGGCCGCCCAGGACGCCTGGAGGAACTCCTGGCTCGTGGCGACGAGGTCCGAGGCCCGGGTCCGCACCCGCTCCGGGTCGCAGACCACGGCCAAGGCGCCCTTCGGGAGGACGTCGAGCAGCAGCTCCATGTCGTCGACGAGGACCGGCGCGAGGGACTCCATGCCCTCGACCGCGATCCCCTCCGCGATCTTGTTGAGCAGCTCGCCCAGCTCCGGGTGCTCCTCGGCGAGCGCCGCCGCCCGCTCCCGTACGTCCGCGGTGAGCAGCAGCTCACGGCAGGGCGGCGCCCAGAGTCCGTGCTCGGCCACTTCGAGGGACCGTTGGTCGGCGACCTTGAAGTACCGGATCTCCTCGACGTCGTCGCCCCAGAACTCGATCCGGAGCGGGTGCTCCTCGGTCGGCGGGAAGACGTCCAGGATGCCGCCGCGCACGGCGAACTCGCCGCGCTTCTCGACCAGCTCGACCCGGGAGTACGCGGCGGCCGCCAGGCCCTCCACGATCTCGTTCAGATCGGCCGTCTGCCCGCTCCTCAGCGCCACCGGCTCCAGGTCGCCGAGGCCCTTGACCTGCGGCTGGAGCACGGAGCGGATCGGGGCGACGACGACGCTCACCGGGCCGGCGGCCGGGTCGTCGTCCCGCGGGTGCGCGAGACGGCGCAGTACGGCGAGACGGCGGCCGACGGTGTCGGAGCGGGGCGAGAGCCGCTCGTGCGGCAGGGTCTCCCAGGAGGGGTACTCGACGACCGTGTCCGGGTCGAGCAGTGACCGCAGCGCGGCGGCGAGGTCCTCGGCCTCCCGGCCGGTCGCGGTCACCGCGAGCACCGGCCGCCCCGAGTCCCGGGCGAGCGCGGCGACGGCGAAGGGCCGGGCGGCCGCGGGACCGACCAGATCCACGTGCGGGCGGTTCCCGTCGGCGGCGGCCTTCACCGCCTCGGCGAGGGCCGCGTCCTTGACGACGACATCGAGCAGACCGTGCAGGCTCATGAAGCTTTCCATCCCGAGGGGTGACGGGGGCGGGCAACGCGAACAGCCCGACACGTCGCACGGGCCGGGGTGTCCAGCGTACGACGCGCCACGGACACCCGCTCCCGTAACACGACCCACCGGCCCCGGCCCCCGTCCCGCGCACGGTCGTCCGCCCCACCCCCGTGCGGGCGGACGACCACGCCTCTCACCCCGCCCCCGTGGGCGGGTGGGCAGCCCTCGGCTACTCGCTCGCGATCGCGTTCAGGACGTTCATCCGGCCCGCCCGGAACGCCGGGACCAGCGCCGCGAACAGCCCCACGAACGCCGAGCCCACGAACACCGTCAGGATCGTCGGCCACGGGATCTCCAGGACCCCGAGGCCCTCGAGCGCGAGGAGCTTCTGGGCGGCCGTGCCCCAGCCCATGCCCAGGCCGAGGCCGAGGAGCGCGCCGAACAGGGCGATCACCACCGACTCCAGGCGGATCATGCGCCGCAGCTGGCGGCGGGAGAGGCCGATGGCCCGCATGAGCCCGATCTCCCGGGTCCGCTCGACGACGGAGAGGGCCAGGGTGTTCACGACGCCCAGGATCGCGACGACGATCGCGAGGGCGAGGAGCCCGTACACGATGTTGAGCAGCTGTCCGACCTGGTCCTGCAGCTGTTCCTTGTAGTCGGCCTGGTTGCTCACCTTGTACTGCGGGTACGGCACGAGCGCGTCCTTGAGGGCCTGGTAGGCCGCGGTCTCCTGGCCGTCCTTCGCGCTGGCGAGCAGGAGCAGGCTCTGCGGCATGCGGTCGGCGGGGACGTACTCGGCCAGGGTGGTGACGTTGGTGTACATCGCCCCCTTGTCGACCTGCCCCGTGTCCGCGGTGATCGCCGCGACCTTCAGCTTCGCCTTCTCGCCGCCCTTGAACGCGACGGTCAGCACGTCGCCGACCTTCACCTCGTGCTCGGTGGCGTAGTCGCTGCCGACCGACATCGCGCCCTTGCCGTACGCGTCGGTGAGGGTGCCCGCGGTGGTCTCCCGGCGCAGGTCCTTCACGTACGACGGTTCGGTGGCGGCCAGGTCGGCGGTCGTGGTCCTGCCGCGCGGGTCGGTGACGGTGGCGTCGACCCACCGGTACTCGGTGACGTGGTCGAGGCCCGGCGCCTTCTCCAGGGCCGCCTGGGCCTGCGGGACGATCGGCTGTCCGGTGCCGGACTGCACGATGAAGTCGGCGCCGACGGACCGGTCCAGCTCGTCGGTGGCCGAGGCGACCATGGAGGAGCCGACGACCGACAGGGCGGCGACGAGCGCGAGGCCGATCATCAGGGCCGCGGCGGTGGCGCCGGTGCGGCGCGGGTTGCGGAGCGCGTTCCGCTCGGCCATCCGGCCGACCGGGCCGAAGATCCGCAGGACGACGACGCCGAGGGCCCGGACGACCGCACCCGCGAGGAGCGGGCCGACGACGACGAAGCCGAGGAGGGAGAAGAGGACGCCGAGGCCGAGCCAGAGGGAGCCGGCGGCCGCCTCCTCGGCGCGGGACGCCGCCACGAGCGCGGCCGCTCCGGCGGCGGTGAGGGCGAGACCGATGCCGCCGCGGATCCGGCCGGCCCTGCCGTCGGCGGGGGTGCCCGCGTCGCGGAGGGCGGCCATCGGGGAGATCTTCCCGGCGCGGCGGGCCGGGATGTAGGCGGCGAGGACGGTGACGACGATGCCGAGGACGAGGCCGACGACCGGGGTCGTCCACGTGACGGTGAGGTCGTCGGTGGAGAGCTCCATGCCGATCGCGGACATGAGCTTCATCAGGCCGACGGCGAGTCCGACGCCGGCGGCGACTCCGGCGACGGAGCCGACGAGGCCGAGGAGCAGCGCCTCGATGAGGACGGAACGGTTCACCTGCTTGCGGCTGGAGCCGATGGCCCGCATGAGACCGATCTCGCGGGTGCGCTGGGCGACCAGCATCGAGAAGGTGTTGACGATGAGGAAGATGCCCACGAGGAAGGCGATTCCGGCGAAGCCGAGCATCGCGTACTTCATGACGTCGAGGAAGCCGGCGACGTCCTCGCGGCCCGCGTCGGCGGACTCGGCGGCGGTCTGCAGCTTGTAGCCGTCGCCGAGGGAGGCGCCGATGTTCTTCTTCAGGGTGTCATCGCTGACGCCGGGCTTGGCGTCGGCGGTGATCTGGGTGAACAGACCTTCCTTGCCGAGGAGTTCGCGCTGCGCGGTGGCGGTCTCGAAGTAGACGACCGTGGCGCCCGGGTTGGTGACCTTGAAGTCGACGATGCCGGAGATCTTCGCGGTGAAGTCGCCGGCGACGGAGATCGTCCGCAGTTCGTCGCCGATCTTCAGGCCGTGCTTCTCCGCGGTGTCGCCGTCGACGACCACCTCGGTGGGGCCGCGCGGCTCGTGGCCGGAGGCGATCTCCACCGAGCGCAGCTCGTTGGGGCTCCAGTTGACGGCGATGGTCGGGGCGCCGCTGGTGGGCCCGACGTTCTTGTTCTTCGCGTCGACGACGGTGACGCTGGTCGAGATGACCGCGCCCTGCGCCGCCTCGACGCCCTCGGTCTTCCGGACCTGCTCGACGAGCGAGGCGGGGAAGGACTCGGGACGGCCGGTCTGCGGGCTCTCGTCGTCGACCGCGGCGCCCTTGGGGCTGACGGTGACGTCGGATGCGGTCGACGCGAAGAGCTTGTCGAACGTCGTGTTCATGGTGTCGGTGAACACGAGGGTGCCGCTGACGAACGCGACGGACAGCAGGACGGCGACGGCGGAGAGCGCCATGCGTCCCTTGTGCGCGAAGAAGTTGCGCAGCGAGGTCTTCAGGACGCTCATGACGTCCGCCCGCGCGCGTCGAAGTCCTTCATGCGGTCGAGGACGGCGTCGGCGGTCGGCCGGAGCATCTCGTCCACGATCCGTCCGTCGGCGAGGTAGAGGACCCGGTCCGCGTAGGAGGCGGCGACGGGGTCGTGGGTGACCATGACGATCGTCTGGCCGAGCTCGTCGACCGAGGTGCGGAGGAAGCCGAGGACCTCGGCGCCCGCCCGCGAGTCCAGGTTTCCGGTCGGCTCGTCCCCGAAGATGATCTCGGGCCGGGCGGCGAGGGCGCGGGCCACGGCCACACGCTGCTGCTGGCCGCCGGAGAGCTCGTTCGGGCGGTGCTTGAGGCGCTCGGAGAGACCGACGGTGTCGACGACCCGGCGCAGCCACTCGGCATCGGGCTTGCGGCCGGCGATGTCCATCGGCAGCGTGATGTTCTCGATGGCGCTCAGGGTCGGCAGCAGGTTGAACGCCTGGAAGATGAAGCCGATCCGGTCCCGGCGCAGCTGCGTGAGCTTCTTGTCCTTGAGCCGGGTGATCTCGGTCTCGTCGAGGAAGATCTCGCCGCTGGTGACGGTGTCGAGCCCGGCGAGGCAGTGCATCAGGGTCGACTTGCCGGAACCCGAGGGCCCCATGATCGCGGTGAACTGTCCGCGGGCGATGTCGACGTCGACGGAGTCCAGCGCGACGACCCGGGTCTCCCCGGAGCCGTACGCCTTGACGACCTGACGCGCCCGCGCGGCGACGGCCGTACGCCCACCCGCCGCCCGACCACCGCCCCTCAACGAGGCGCTGCGCGCCGCACCTTCATCGTCGCCCCCGTGCCTGGGGATGGTCACAGCCGTGGTCACGGTTTTCTCCTAGCGGTGGAGTGGAACAGCGGGTGGGTTTGTAAGTTCAAGTTAAGGAGCGGGGAGCGGAGTTCTCCTCCTCCGCCGGGACGAACGGCCCCTGGCCCGTATGGGGGAGATCCCCCTAAGGGGCGTCCACCCGAGGCACCCCCGCCATCGCACCGCCGACCCGTTTCCGGCCCTGCCCCGACGCCTCCGGCCACGCGGGCGACGCCCCCACCTGCGCCACCGTCGTCCCCGGTCGTGCCGGACACGTGTGAGGGCCTCCACCTTGAGGTGGAGGCCCTCCCCTCACCCGGCGGGTCGGGGAGATCCCTGACGCGGGGGTCGCGGGCGCGGGTTCCCGGAGGCGCGGGATGGGGAGCGGGATGCGGAACGGCACGCCTTGGGGGTTCCTCCGCGTCGGGTACGGGTGAGACCCTGTCGAGCAAACATTTAGGTGTACAAAGAAAGGGTTCTCGCGGTGACCGAGTCCTCCACGACACCGGCGGGCACCCCCGCCGGAAAGGCCGGAGCCGCCGGCGGAAGGACCGGAGCCGACGCCGGAAGGGCCGGAGCCGCCGCCGCACCCGGCACGCCGACGCCCCGGCGCCGCGGCCCCGTCGTGGCCGCCCTCATGCTCGGCATGGGGCTCGCCGCCATCGACGGCACCATCGTGTCCACGGCCGTCCCCCAGATCGTCGGCGACCTCGGCGGACTCGCCGTCTTCTCCTGGCTGTTCTCCGGCTATCTGCTCGCCGTGACGGTCACCCTGCCGGTGTACGGGAAGCTCAGCGACACCTTCGGCCGCAAGCCGGTCCTGATCGCCGGGGTCGTCCTCTTCCTCGTCGGCTCCCTGCTGTGCGCGGCCGCCTGGAACATGGCCTCCCTCATCGCCTTCCGCGTCGTCCAGGGCCTCGGCGGCGGCGCGCTCCAGGGCACGATCCAGACGATCGCCGCGGACCTGTACCCGTTGAAGGAGCGCCCCAAGATCCAGGCGAAGCTCTCCTCCGTGTGGGCCGCGTCCTCGGTCGCGGGCCCGGCGGCGGGCGGACTCCTCGCGGGGTACGCGGACTGGCGCTGGATCTTCCTGATCAACCTGCCGGTGGGTCTGGTGGCGCTGTGGCTGATCGTCCGGCACCTGAAGGAACCGGCCCGCACCACGCCACGCGCGCGCGTACGCATCGACTGGGCGGGCGCCCTGTCGATCTTCGCCACGGGAGCGCTCCTCCTCACCGCCCTGGTCCAGGGCGGCGTCGCCTGGCCCTGGCTGTCGGCCCCGTCCCTGGGGCTCCTGGCGGGAGCGGCCGTCCTGGGCGTGGTGACGGTGGCCGTCGAGAGGCGTGCGGCGGAACCGATCATCCCCGGCTGGGTCTGGCGCCGCCGCACGATCTCCGCCGTCAACCTCGCGCTGGGCGCGCTGGGCCTGCTCATGGTCGCGCCGACGGTCTTCCTGCCGACGTACGCGCAGTCGGTCCTGGGCCTCGGGCCGATCGCGGCCGGTTTCGTGCTCTCGGTGATGACGCTGAGCTGGCCGATCAGCGCGGCGTTCTCGAACCGGATCTACGGCCGGATCGGCTTCCGCCTGACGGCCGTCATCGGCATCTCCCTGGCCCTGGTCCTGCTCCTGGTGTTCCCGTTCCTCCCCTTCCCGGGGGAGCCCTGGCAGCCGGCCCTCATCATGCTCCTGCTGGGCGCCGCGCTCGGCCTCTTCCAACTGCCGCTGATCGTGGGCGTGCAGTCGACCGTCCCGTACGAGGAGAGGGGCACGACCACCGCGTCGGTCCTCTTCTGCCGCCAGGTCGGACAGAGCGTGGGGGCGGCCCTGTTCGGCGCGGTGGCGAACGCGGTCCTGGCCGCCCGCCTGGGCGGCGGCGACCTGGACACCCTGGCCCGCGCGCTCGACGCGCCCGGCTCCCTGACGGCGGGGGCGATGGACGGTCTGCGGCGCGCGGTCGACGCGGCGGTCGACTACGTCTTCGTGGGCGCGGCGGCCGCGGCGGCCCTGGCGCTCCTGGTCCTCCTCACCCTGGCACCGCGCCGCTTCCCGGTCCTGAAGGAGGCGACGGGCGACGACTCCGGCTGACCTCCGCGAAGGGGGCCGGCTCCGCCGGACCGCGGCACCGCCTGAGTACGCGTACCCGAACCGGCCTGAGTACGAAGACCGTTGCCCATGGCGCCTCGACGGGCGAGAGTGGGCACATGCGCCGACTGCTGCTGCTCGCACCGCTGTTGCTGTCGATCGCCGGCTGCGGGGTGGTGAACTCCGCCGAGGGCGAGGCGACGGACGCCGCACGGGAGGTGGCCCGGAAGGCGGGCGAGCGCCTCTACAGCCAGCGTCCGCGCACGGCCGAGGAGGTCGGGCGCTCCGCCGCCGGCCTCGACGGGGTGGAGGTCCTGCGGGTGACGGGCACCGCGACCCACGACGGCGACGGCGTCGACCTCGTCGTCCGCACCTCCGGCACGGGGTACGAGGGATGGCTCGCCCGCGAACCGGTCACCGTGCGGCGCTGCTTCGAGGTCCGGGTGTCCCCCCGAACGGAGTGGGGGGAGGAACCCGGGGACGCGGACTGCCCGGACGGCCCCCCGCTGGCCTTCGCCCCGCCGCCTCAGCCGCCCCGGCTGCCGTACGAGGAGCTCCGCGCGAACCTCCCCCGGGTGCCGAAGACCGGCCGGGTGGACGAGGCCGAGGTGCGCCGTGTGGTCGCCGGCCTGGACATGGACCCGGCGATCCGTACCGAGGTGGCGGCGGACGACGGACGGGTCGGCGTCCTCCTGCTGGTGAAGGGCAACGGATTCGACGCGCAGGACTGCCTGCTCGCCCGGGTGGCCCCGGGCGCCACCGAGGTGTGGTCGCCGTCCCGGATCCAGCGGATGCCGGGAGAGGGCGGCTGCTCCACCGCCAACGCCTTGAACCCGCTGCCGCCACCGCACTGACCGGGCCGCCCTGCCATGCGGCCGACCGGGCCACCCCGGCCATCCCGCCGACCGAGCCACCCCGGCCATCCCACCGACCGGGCCGCCCTGCCATCCCGCCGACCGGGCCACCCCGGCCGCGCCCTTGCCGTACGGGCCCACCCGACGGGACCGGCCCGCCCCCGGTCACGCGCCGCCCGGCCGCTTCCGGGGCGAGATGCAGAACGGGTGCCCCGCCGGGTCCAGGACGACCCGCCACAGGTCGGGGCGCGGCTGGGCCGTCGGCACCGTCGCGCCCCACTCCACGAGCCGGGCCACCGCCTCGTCCAGGTCGTCGACGTCGAAGTCGAGGTGCAGCTGCTGCGGCACGTCCCGGCCGGGCCACGTCGGGGGGCGGTAGCCGTCGACGCGCTGGAAGCCGAGGAGCAGCCCGCCGTCACCACCGCCGACACCCGCGAACTCCTCGTCCGACCGCTCGTGGAGCGGCAGTCCGGTGGCCCGGTGGTAGAAGCCGGCGAGGGCCAGGGGGTCGGCGCAGTCGAGATTGACGGCGGTCGGTCGCATCAACATGGGCGTGAGCTTAGACAGTTGGGCCGGGGAGGGCAGGACCGCGGGTCTCCGCAGGCCGGGCCGCTACCCCTCGCCCTCGTCCTCACCCTCGTCCTCGTCCGCCGTCCCCGCGCGGCCCGTCAGTGCCGCCAACGAGTTGCGGATGTGGTCCATGTGGCCGTGGATCTCGTCCCGGGCCTCCTCGTGCTCCCGCAGCACGCGCTCCGTCTCGCGCTCAGCCCGCTCCGCCTTCATCCGGGCCTCCGCGAGCAGTCCGCCCGCTCTCGCCTCCGCGTCCTCCTGGCCGTGCCGGGCCTGCTCCTCGGTCTCCGCCAGGGACCGCTGCGCCTCCGCGAGCCCCGCCTCCGCCGCGGCGGTCAGCTCCTCGTGGTGGGCGTCCAGGGCGGCCGCCCGGCCCTCCGCCGCACGTTCCGCCTCCTCCCGTACGGCCGTCTGCTCGGCGCCCTGCTCCGCGAGGAGGTCCGCGGCGCGCCGCTCGGTCTCCCCGAAGGCCTCCCGCGCCCCGGTCAGCCGCTCCTCCGCCTCGCGCCGCGCGTCCGTCGTCAGCTCCTCGGCCCGCGCCCGCGCCGTCGCCAGGGTCGCGCCCGCCGCCGCGTCGGCCGCCGCCCGGACGCCCTCCGCGTACGCCCGCGCCGCCTCCGCCGCCTCCCGGCCGGCCGTCTCCGCCGCCTCCGCGAGGGACTGCGCCTCCGCCTCGGCGGCCCGTACGAGCGTCTCGTCCTCCAGCTCCGCCAGCTCCAGGATCTTCCCCGCCCGGCCGCCGAGGGTCTCGTACCGGTGCGGCACCAACGCCTCGACGGCCGCGCGCAGCCGGACCGCCTCGGTCTCCATCTCCTTCGCGAGGACGGTGAGCCGCGCGGCCCGCTCCCAGGCTCCGTCGCGGTCCCGGGAGAGCGCTGCGAGATGGCGGTCGACCTGCTCGGGCCGGTATCCGCGCCCCCGTCCGACAGCGAAACTCATCCCTGGCGCCCCTTCCCTGTGCCCGACCCGAACGTCCAGGATGCTGCATCAGAACGGACAAAAGACGCCCAACGCGCATACACGTCGAGCGCCTTTCATCACATTCTGTCCAGCAGAGTCTGTCCAGCGGTACCGGCGGGAAACCCCGGCCCCACCTTCTACAGAAGCCCGTCCCACATCTGCTCGAGCAGCACCGACCACCAGTTCTCCGGCGACGACAGCGCCGCCGGGTCCAGCATCGCCAGCTGCGCCTGGAAGTCGACCGTCCAGCGGCCCGCCTGCTCCGGGTTCAGCCCGAACCGCAGCCGCCACATCCGGCCGAGCAGCGCCATCGCGCGGGTGAACTCCGGCAGCCCGGTGTTCACGAACTGCGGCGGCACCGACTGCCCGCCGGGACCGGCCTCCACCGGCACCGCCACGATGTGCGCGGTCCCGTACTGGACGCAGATCGCCCGGCCGAAGTCCGAACCGAGCACCAGGTACGAGCTGGCGTCCGGCGCGGCCTGGACCTGCCGCTGCGCCGCGAGCTCCGCCAGCGTCGGCACCACGGGCACCGCGGGCTGCGCCCAGAAGAACGGCCCGAAGTCCGCCGGCAGACCCGCCCACACCAGCGTGCGCGCCACCAGCTCCGGCACGCCCTGCCGCGACACGGCGCGCTGGTCGAAGCGGAGGATGCCGGGACCGAACGCCCCGGCCAGCTCCTGCGCGATCGCCTCCGGCGGGACCGGCGGCGCCGGCTGCACCTGCGGCAGCGGGGCCCGCACCGGCGCCGGTCGCGCGGGACCGTCCGCGACCTGGTGCAACTCGCCCTGATGGGTGAGAAGTTGCCCCATGCCCTGCTGGCGGCCCGCGTGATCACGGCCGTACGGGGCGATGCTGGTGATCCGCGCCTGCGGCCAGGTCTCCCGGATCATCCGCGCGCAGTAACCACCGGGCAGCTCACAGGACTCCAGCTCCGTGTGGAGTTCGAGCACCTGCTGCGGCGGCACGTTCATCGCGCGCAGCTCGTGCAGGATCTGCCACTCGGGATGCGGGGTGCCCGGCGCCGAACGCCGGATGATCTGCGCCTCGGAACCGTCGGGCGCGCGATAGCGCAGCACCGCCTGGTAGCCGGGACCGACCGTCGGCTGACCCGCCGGCTGCGGATAGCCGTACGCGGGGGGTACGGCCCCGGGCACGGGACCGGGACCCGGAACCGGACCGGGCACCGGACCCGGCGCGGACGGCGGCACGTGACCGCCGTGCAGCGGCGGCGGCGGAGCCGGCGGGCCGGGGGGCTGCGGCGCCGTCGGACCGGCCGGACCCGGGTGGGCCAGCATCGTCGCGGCGTGCTCGATGCCGCCCGCGGGCGTACCGGGCACACCCGGCGGCGGCGGGGGCGGCGGAGGCGCGCCCGGACCGCCCTGGTTGGGGTGCGCCAGCATCGTCGCCGCGTGGTGCACGGGCTGCGGCGGCGTCGGCGGCCCGGGCGGGGCCGGAGCGGGCGGCGGGCCGGGCGGACCCGGCTGCGCGGGCGGCCTGGGCCCCTCGGGCCCGAGCTGCGACACCAGCTGGGTGGGGATGTACGCACCGGCGCCCGACGAGCCGCCGGGGACACCCGGCGCTCCCGGCGGCGGCGGGGGCGCCGCGGGGCCGCGCCCGCTCTTCGGCGGCAGCGCGGCCTTGCTGGTCGCCGCGTCCGCGATGTCCCGGGCACCCGGCGCCGAGGGCGCGGGGGCCGGCGCGGGAGGCGGCGGCAGACCGGGACCGGCGGCCTGCGGAGGCGCGGGAGCGTGAGGCGCGGACGGCGGGGCATGCGGGGCAGGTGCGGCCGGAGCGCCGCCCGCCGGAGCGCCGCCCGGCGGCGGCGCGGACGGGTCGAGCCGGGGCGCCACGGCGGTCGGCGGCAGCGCGCTGCCGCCCTTCATCAGGGCGGTCGGCGCGTCGGCACCCACCTGCGGCGGCGGGGTGTCCTCGTCGTCCGTTCCCGACAGCGCCGGCGCGAACACGGTCGCGGGCAGCGGCACCGCGCCGTCCGCACCACCGGAGCTCGCGTTGGCATCGGCCCACGGACTCGGCGCGGGGGGCGGAGTCGGCGCGGGCACGGGACCGGGCGCCGGCACGGACGCGGGCGGCGCCGGAGGCGCGACCGGAGGCACGACCGGAGCAGCGGGGGCCACGGCCGCCGGGGCCGGGACGGCCTGAGCCGGGACGGCCGGAGCCACGGGGCCCGAAGCCGCACCCGCGCCCGCGCCCGGCGTCTCCGCCGGAACCCCGTCCATCGCGGTCGGCTCGTACGCGACGGCACCCGCCACCGCGGACACCCCCGCGCCCTCCGACGAAGAGGACGACGAGGCCACCGAGGCAGAGGGCCCCGTCTCCGCCGCCGCCACCGGCTCCGACACGTCGTCCGTCGACGCCGAGGAACTCCCGCTCTCCTGCGAGGCGTTCGGCTGCTTCGGCAGCCCGATGCGGTCCGCCGCGTCCTGCAGCCACTCCGGCGGACTCAGCAGGAACGACGTCTGGTTCAGATCGATCCGCGCCGCCGGCACGGCCGCCTGCGCCGGAACGTCCTCCGACGTCCCGTACTCCTCCTCGTACCGGCGGATCACCTCACCCACCGGCAGCCCCGGCCACAGCGTCGCCTCACCGCTGTCCCGGGCGATCACCAGACGCTGACGCCCGCCGTCCGAGGTCGGACCGCCCTCGCGGTCCTCCGCCCACACCACGAACCCCAGCTCGAACTCCCGCACCCGCACCTCACGGTGCTGATACGACGGCAGGTCGCCGTTGATCCATTCCTCGGCGCGCTCCTGCGCCTGCGCGAACGTCACCACAGCCCACTCACTCCCCCACCGGGACGACCGGCACCGCACGCGCGAAGCCACCGTCCACCATCAGGTTCGCCACCGTCTCCAGCTCCGGCGGATTGCCCGCGAGCCGCTGCAGAAACGCGTCGAAGTCCGCACCGCACGGCAGCAGCAGCCGCGCCACCCGCTCACCCACCGACCAGCCCGCCGCCACCTCGCCGGAGTCCCGGGCGTCGTCGTACGCGCAGAACCACACCGAACCGACCCCCTCACCCCGCACCTTCAGCGCGATCAGACCGCCCTGGACGAACGCCACGCCCAGATAGTCCTTGGTCAGATGGTCACGGAGGCACTTGTTGACGTAGACGAGGTCGTTGACCCCCGCCTCCTCCCGCACCGTGAAGAACGGCTGGTCGACCAGGAGCCCCAGCTCCGCGTCGAGCGCCGCACCCACCGGGGCGCACCCGCCGGCCGCCCGCAGGAACGAGCGGTACGCCCCCGGAAGCCGGTAGCCGAGATCCTCCTCGACGCCCTGGAGCTGCTGCTCCGACACCGACACCAGCCCCTTCGGCAGCCCGAAGTGCGCCGGCCGGGTCTCCTGCAACGGGCGCGTGCCCCGCTTCGTGTGGTCGACGGCGGCCGTCGCCACCCCGCCGTGATGGCGCAGCAACGCCTTCACCTCGACCGGGACCAGCTCCATCCGCCGGCTGCGGGCCACGTGGTGCCACGTCCAGCCGTGCGGCGTCGCCACCGACGGGATCGTGTCCCACAGCTCGTGACCGGTCGCCGCCATCGCCGCGTTCGCCGACACGTAGTCCGTGAGCCGCAGCTCGTCGACGCCGAAACCCTCCGGCGGGTCGGCGATCTCCGCCGCCGCGCGCGCGTACGGCGAGAAGTCCGGATGACCGAACTCGTCCACCCGCACCCCTCTCGGGTGCCGGGAGGCCCGGACCGGGTCCGGGAAGTGCACGACCTGCCCGGCATAGGCCGCGTTCGGTGGCGCGGTGTCCTGCCCGAGCCGACCTGTCGTCATGGCGGTTGCCCCCTGCACTGGCGTCGCTGACTGCTACTACCCGCAGCCGCTGGCTGCTCCTGACTGATGCCGCACAGCCTATGCGCTGGCACAAGAGCCCGAACCGGCCCGATCCGACGGTGACCAACTGTCACGACGCCATGACAGGCGCACCATGATTCCGACACACCGAAGCCGCGTTTCAGCGCCCCAGCTTCCCCATATGGCTCCCTATTTGGCAGGCTGTCCACGCAACTCGGGGGATTGCAGGAGGGGAAGACCAGCACCATGCACGCAGCACCGACACCCACACAGGGTGACCCACGCCTCAACTGGAGCAGCAGCGCCGACACCACACGCGCGCCCTTACTGCGTCAGCGCCGCGACGGCATCCTTCCCGCCGTCGGGGCCGCCCTCTCCGTCCGCGGCGAGACGACCCTCACGTGCACCGCCGGCCGCGGCGACCGGCCGCCCACCCTGCACGCCCTCGTCCAGGACTTCCTGGACACCCTCACCAGCGGCCAGCGCGAACGCTTCACCGGACGCTGTCCCGAGGCGATCCTGCTCTCCCGGCACCTCACCGCCGCCGAGAACGCCCGCTCCAAACGCGCCCAGCGCAAACCGCTCACCCCCGGCGAGGCCCGCCGCTCCCTCAAGCACGCCAAGCTCACCGCACGGCACATCCGCGAGGACGGGGACCCCCTGCACGGCAGCTACGCCGCACCCTGCCGCTCCTGTACGGCGATGCTCGCCCACTTCGGCGTCCGCACCGTCGACCCCACCACGCCTGTCGAGAACGGCTGACCGCACGCACATGCCCGACCACCTCAGCACGACCCGGTTCCCGGTCAACGTCGACGCCGCCCTCCGCGAGGCCGGCTGGCAGCCCGGCCGCTGGGACATCAAGCTCGCCGAAGAATGGGCCGACACCCTGCGCGCCCACCTCTCCCCCGCGGGACACCGGCACAGCGTCTTCCCCGCCGTCGTCGAGGCCTGGGCCGAGTTCGGCGGCCTGCGGATCTCCGCACCCGGCCACGGCCGCCAGATAGCGCCCGCGGCCGTCCGCTTCGACCCGCTCGCCGGACTCCACCTCTCCCGCACCCTCGGCGACCTCGGCCGCGCCCTGGACACGGAGCTCGCGCCGCTCGGCGAGGAGGGCGACCACCAGGCCGTCCTCGCCATGGACATGGAGGGACGGGTCTACAGCCTCGACCACGCGGGCGACTGGTACCTCGGCAAGGACATCGACGCGGCGCTCTCGACCCTCGTCACGGGCGCACAGCCGACCCGCCTGACGGCGGGGTGACGGTCGGCAGCACCGCCGACACCTTGAACCCGCCCGCGTCGGTCACCCCGGAGACGAACACCCCGCCGAGCCGCAGCACGCGCTCCCGCATGCCGACGAGACCGTTCCCGCCGCTCGGCAGCCGTACGTCGGCGACGCCCGCGTCCGAGGGACACGGACCGTTCTCCACCTGCATCGCGACCTCGGCCTCCCGGTGCGCGAGCCGCACCACGACCTCGGCGCCCGCCGCGTGCTTGTGGACGTTGGTCAACGCCTCCTGCACCACCCGGTACGCCGTGCGCTCCACCTCGGGCGGATAGGCCCGCGCGTCACCGACGACGACGAACTCCACCACGGCGCCCGCGAGCCGGGACTGCTCGCACAGTCCCTCCAGCGCGTCCAGGGAGGGCCCGTCCTCGGCGGCGGCCTCGGCGGCAGCGGCGGCGGCCCGCCCGACGGCCGCCAGCGGCACGGGAGCGGGGGCCACCGGAGCGGTCCCCTCCCGAAGCACTCCCAGCATCTCCCGCAACTCGGTCAACGCCTGCCGCCCCATGTCGCCCACCAGGGCGGCGTTGCGCACGGCCTTCTGCGGATCCTTCAACGCCACCGCCTGGAGCGCCGCCGCGTGCACCACCATCAGCGACACCCGGTGCGCCACCACGTCGTGCATCTCACGGGCGATCCGCGTCCGCTCCTCCTGCCGCGCCCACTGCGCCCGCTGCTCGGCCCGGTCCGCGAGCAGCGACAGCTCCTGCTCCAGGCTGTCCGCCCGCTCCCGCAGGCTCTCCATGAGCCGGCGGCGCGCCCCTATGTAGAGGCCGAAGAGGAGCGGCGGCGCGTTGAGCCCGAGGGTCATGAAGAGCGAGACGACGGGCACGTACCAGCCGCTCGGGTCGATCTCGGCCCGGGCGACGTCCTGCCGCATCCGGACCGCGGTCACGACGAACACGGCGACCGTCGACATCCCGGCGAGCAGGGCGGTGATCCGACGGGGCACCTCGGAGGCGGCGAGCGAGTACAGCCCGACGATCCCCATGAGGAAGCCCATCTCGGCGGGCGTCACCGCGATCGACACGAGGACGACGCCGATGGGCCACCGCCGCCGTACGAGCAGCACGGACCCGACGAGGAATCCGAACAGCACCCCGACGGGCAGGGGCAGCGAGGCCTGCTCGGCGAACCGCACCCCTTCGAACGCGCACTCGATGGCGGACACGAGGGCGAGCCCCCCGTCGAGCACGGCACTCCGCCGTCTCCCCCACCACCACCATGTCCCGACGCCCACGGCGTCCCGGTCTGCCCCCGTTGTGGTCATACCCACCACCCTACGGGCGAGGCCCTGCGTCAACGCTGCACACACCAGTCCCTCGAACTGTTGAATCGACAGGCTTTCGACCCGGACGTCCGCATTCCGGACGATGGTGTTCGCATGACAGCCGAGACGAGCAGGTACACCGACTTCGAGGGCTTGCGGGAGCAGGCGGTCGCGCTCCGCCGCGAGGGGCTCAGCCGCCGCCGGATCCGGGACCGCCTCCACATCGACAACAACGATCTCCTCAACCGACTCCTCGAAGGCGAACCGCCGCCGGAATGGACGAAACGCCCAAACGCCAAGGACGACCTGCGCGACCGGGCGAGGGAGCTACGACTCCAGGGCATGACCTACGACCGGATCCAGCTGGAGCTGGGCTGCTCGAAGAGCTCGATCTCGCTGTGGGTACGGGATCTGCCGAAACCCGAACGGAAGCGGTCCCGCGAGGAGGCCTCCGAGATCGCCCGCAGGGGATGGGAGCCGGTTCTGCGCCGGCGGGAGGAGGAACGGCAGGCCACCAAGGACACGGCGGCCGCGGAGATCGGCGAGATGTCGGAGCGCGAGCTCTTCCTGCTGGGGGTGGGGCTCTACTGGGCAGAGGGCACCAAGGACAAGGAGCACGCCCGCCGGGAGCGCGTGACGTTCGTGAACAGCGACCCCGGGATGATCCGGATCTTCACCGCCTGGCTGGACCTCCTCCGCATCGACCCCACGCGCAGGAGGTACTACGTGATGATCCACGAGACCGCCGACGCGGCGGCCGCCGAGCGGTACTGGAGCGACCTCGTCGGCGTCGACGCCTCCACGTTCAACAAGACCACCCTCAAGCGCCACACGCCCCGCACCAACCGCAAGAACGTCGGCGACGGCTATCACGGGTGCCTCGTGATCCAAATCCTCGGGAGCGCCGATCTGTACCGTCGCATCGAGGGGGCCTGGTGCGGCATAGTAGGGGCGGCCGGGACTACCCAAGCGGGTATTCGGACATAGAGGGCGAACCATCCCGGATCGTCTAAGGGCAGGACAAATGGTTTTGGTCCATTGAATGAGGGTTCGAATCCTTCTCCGGGAGCCTCTGAGCGGGTCCTGACCACCACGGTCAGGACCCGCACTCATGTCCGCCACCCTGCCCCCCGGTATCCTTCGTGCGTCCACCACCCAAAGCCGAAGGGCATTCCCGTGAGCGCCAATCGCCCGGCCGCCGTCGTCGTCCTCGCAGCGGGTGAGGGCACCCGCATGAAGTCGAAGACCCCCAAGGTCCTCCACGAGATCGCCGGGCGCTCGCTCGTCGGGCATGTCGTCTCCGCCGCCCGGGAATTGGAGCCCGAGCACCTCGTCGTGGTCGTCGGGCACGCCCGCGAGCTGGTGAAGGGGCACCTGGAGGAGCACTACGCCGGGACCCGCACCGCCGTCCAGGAGGAGCAGAACGGCACCGGGCACGCGGTGCGGATGGCCCTGGAGGAGCTCGGACAGACGCCCGAGGGGACCGTGGTCGTCGTCTGCGGCGACACCCCGCTGCTGTCCGGCGAGACGCTGCGCGCCCTCGCCGACACCCACGCCGCCGACGGCAACGCCGTCACCGTGCTGAGCGCCGAGGTCCCGGACTCCACCGGGTACGGGCGGATCGTGCGGGACCCGGCGACCGGGGCCGTGACCGAGATCGTCGAGCACAAGGACGCCTCCGACGAGCAGCGGGCGATCCGGGAGATCAACTCCGGCGTGTTCGCGTTCGACGGGCAGCTGCTCGCCGACGCCCTCGGCAAGGTCCGGACGGACAACAGCCAGGGCGAGGAGTACCTCACCGACGTGCTGAGCATCCTGCGCGAGGCCGGGCACCGCGTCGGCGCCTCCGTCGCCGACGACCACCGCGAGATCCTCGGGATCAACAACCGCGTGCAGCTCGCCGAGGCTCGCGGCCTGCTGAACCGGCGGCTGATCGAGCAGGCCATGCTCGCCGGCGTGACCGTGGTCGACCCCGCGTCCGTCTTCGTGGACGTCACCGTGACCTTCGAGCCCGACGCCGTCCTGCTGCCCGGCACCCAGCTCCTCGGGACGACCCACATCGGCGAGGACGCCGTGGTCGGCCCGAACACGCGCCTGAAGGACACCCGCGTCGACAAGGGCGCCCGGGTGGACAACACCGTCGCCGACTCCGCCGTCATCGGCGAGAGCGCCTCCGTGGGGCCGTTCGCGTACCTCCGTCCGGGCACGAACCTCGGCCGGAAGTCCAAGGCCGGCACGTACGTCGAGATGAAGAACGCGACGGTCGGCGAGGGCACCAAGGTCCCCCATCTGTCGTACGTGGGCGACGCCACGATCGGCGAGTACTCGAACATCGGCGCGGCGAGCGTCTTCGTGAACTACGACGGCGAGGCGAAGCACCACACCACGATCGGGTCGCACTGCCGGACCGGGTCGGACAACATGTTTGTGGCTCCCATCACGATCGGGGACGGCGCGTACACCGCCGCGGGGTCCGTGATCACGAAGGACGTGCCGGCCGGCTCGCTCGCCGTCGCCCGGGGCCAGCAGCGGAATATCGAGGGTTGGGTGGCCCGGAAGCGTCCCGGCAGCGCTGCCGCGCAGGCCGCTCAGGCCGCCTCGGAGGACTCCGCCGGCGAAAGCTGACCGGAAACGGGTACGTCGAACTCGGCGTACCGTGATACGTGCACACAAATTCGGCTGGCTCGCACACGCGCACGACAGCTCGTGGAACGCGGCCAGACAACACGTCTGAGGAGACAGTGCTGTGACCGGGATCAAGACGACCGGCGAGAAGAAGCTGATGCTCTTCTCCGGCCGCGCCCACCCCGAGCTGGCCGAGGAGGTCGCGCACCAGCTGGGCGTCGGCCTCGTTCCGACCAAGGCGTTCGACTTCGCCAACGGTGAGATCTACGTCCGCTTCCAGGAGTCGGCCCGCGGCGCGGACTGCTTCCTGATCCAGAGCCACACGGCTCCGATCAACAAGTGGATCATGGAGCAGCTGATCATGATCGATGCTCTGAAGCGGGCCTCGGCCCGGAGCATCACCGTGATCATCCCGTCGTACGGCTACGCCCGTCAGGACAAGAAGCACCGCGGCCGCGAGCCGATCTCGGCGCGTCTGGTCGCGGACATGCTGAAGACGGCCGGCGCGGACCGCATCCTGACGGTGGACCTGCACACGGACCAGATCCAGGGCTTCTTCGACGGCCCGGTGGACCACCTGTCGGCGCTGCCCGTGCTCGCGGACTACGTGGGCGCCAAGGTCGACCGCTCCAAGCTGACGATCGTCTCCCCGGACGCGGGCCGCGTGCGGGTCGCCGACCGCTGGTGCGACCGGCTGGACGCGCCGCTGGCGATCGTGCACAAGCGTCGTGACAAGGACGTCGCCAACCAGGTCACCGTGCACGAGGTCGTCGGTGACGTGAAGGGCCGCGTCTGCGTCCTGGTGGACGACATGGTCGACACCGGCGGCACGATCTGCGCCGCGGCGGACGCCCTGTTCGCGCACGGTGCCGAGGACGTCATCGTGACGGCCACGCACGGCATCCTGTCGGGGCCGGCGGCGGACCGTCTGAAGAACTCCAAGGTGAGCGAGTTCGTGTTCACGGACACGCTCCCGGTGCCGGGCGCGCTGGAGCTCGACAAGATCACGGTGCTGTCGATCGCGCCGACGATCGCGCGCGCGGTGCGTGAGGTCTTCGAGGACGGTTCGGTGACGAGCCTCTTCGAGGAGCACTGACGTCACGGCGAGAAGCCGGTACGCGAGGGCCGTTTCCCCGTTCGGGGGAGCGGCCCTCCGCCGTGTTCGGGTGATCGAATTGGGTGGTGGGGCGGCGGGCCGGTAGACTGCCGTAGTTGCTCGGCGAGGGAGGCCGTACCCGTACGGATGTACAGGGTCACGGCGGTCCGTTATCGACGCGCTCTTCGTAGCAGGCCATCGCCAGTCGTGGCCGGGTGACCCGGTTTTCTTTCGTCACCTTTCTACGAGGAGTGCACCATGTCCGAGGTCAAGCTCGCCGCTGCCGTCCGTACCGAGTTCGGCAAGGGCGCCGCCCGCGCGATCCGCCGCAACAACCAGGTCCCCGCCGTCGTCTACGGCCACGGTTCCGAGCCGGCGCACGTCACCCTCCCGGCCCACGACCTCGCCCTCGCGCTGCGTACGCCGAACGTCCTGCTCTCCCTGGACGTCGACGGCAAGAACGAGCTGGCGATCCCGAAGGCCGTCCAGCGTGACGCCATCAAGGGCTTCCTCGTCCACGTCGACCTGCTGCTCGTCAAGCGCGGCGAGAAGGTCACGGTCGAGATCCCGGTCCACGCCGAGGGCGAGCTCGCCGCCGGTGGCAACCTGCTCGAGCACGTGCTCAGCACCCTCTCCATCGAGGCCGAGGCCACCCACCTCCCCGAGGCCGTCACGGTCTCCGTGGAGGGCCTGGAGGCCGGTGCCTCCGTCCTCGCCGGTGACATCACCCTGCCGAAGGGCTCGACCCTGGTGACCGACGCCGAGGCCGTCGTCCTCCAGGTCCTGGCCGCGCAGGCCGAGGAGCCGGCCGCCGAGGCCGAGGCCACCGAGGGCGAAGAGGCCTGAGCCGTAGGCTCTGCCTGACGTGACGGGGTGACGGGCCGCACGGCCCGCCACCCCGTTTTCCGTATCTGGACGTACCTGGACGAGGAGACCCGACGCACATGACCGATGACGCGAACGCGCCCTGGCTGATCGTCGGCCTCGGCAATCCCGGGCCGGAGTACGCGGCCAACCGGCACAACATCGGGTTCATGGTGGTGGACCTGCTCGCCGAGCGGATGCGGGGCTCGTTCAAGCGGGCGGGGAAGGCGCAGGCGCAGGTCGTCGAGGGCCGGATGGGCCCGCCGGGACCTGCGAGCCGTCGGGTGGTGCTCGCGAAGCCGATGTCGTACATGAACCTGTCGGGCGGCCCGGTGACGGCGCTGCGCGACTTCTACAAGGTGCCGACGGCGCGCATCGTGGCGATCCACGACGAGCTGGACATCGACTACGGGGTGCTGCGGCTGAAGATCGGCGGCGGCGACAACGGCCACAACGGTCTGAAGTCGATGACGAAGGCGATGGGCGCGGAGTACCACCGGGTGCGGTGCGGGATCGGGCGTCCGCCGGGCCGGATGCAGGTGGCGGACTTCGTCCTGAAGGACTTCTCGTCGACGGAGCGCAAGGACCTGGACTGGTTCGTGGACCGGGCGGCGGACTCGGTGGAGTGCCTGGTGGCGGAGGGGCTGGAGCGGGCACAGTCCGCTTATAACTCCTGAGGCCGGTGGGGCTCTCGCAGTACGACTGTACGATCGCGGGTCATGACGCACGTCCGTAACGCCGCCATGGCCCTCGTCGCCCTCCTTCTCGTGGTCGCGGGCGCCTGGACCTCCTGGAACTCGGCCCAGCACGTCCTGCTCGCCAAGGGTCGGGAGCACGGCACGCTGACGGTCACCGGCTGCACCGACGACACGTGCAGCGGCCGGTACGCCCCCGAGGACGCCTCCTCGAACCGCCGGACGCTGACGATCGCGCGTTCGGTGGCGGCGGAGAAGGGCGTGACGATCCCGGTGGTGGTGAAGCCGGGCACGGACGAGGGCGTACGGACGGGCTGGGGCGGCGGCCTGCACGCGTGGCTGCCGCTGGGCGGGGCGCTGCTGCTCGCGGCGCCGCTGATCGGCGGCGGTCTGCGGCTGCCGAGGACGGCGTGGTCGATGGCGGGCGCGGGGGCGGCCGTGCTCGTGGCGGCGTTCTTCGCGCTCTGAGGGCCTGAGGGCCCTGAGGGGTGCGGCCGGGGTGCGGCCGGATTCCACCGGCTCCCGACGCGATCGTTGTGGGGCTCTGGTGTGAGGCCGGCATAAAGCGGCGGATAGTCTGCCCTCCTGCCACCCCCCACGGCATCCCTCATCCCATAGATGGACGACTGCACATGCGACGTTCTCTCATACCCGCCGCCGCGTTCGTCGCGGCCATGGCAGGCTCCCTCGTCCTGGCGCCGGTGGCTTCCGCGTCGGAGTCCCCCAAGCCCGCGCCCCTGCCGCTGCACCAGGTCGAAGACCTGCCCCTGACCGCCGAGGAGTTCGGCGAGAAGGGCGAGTGCCCGACGGTGCCGGCCGGCAAGGACGGCTGGCACTTCGTACTGCCGGGCAGCGGCAAGGGCGACTCCGCCGTCTTCACCAAGCTGACGGTGGAGTTCCAGCCGGGTGGCATCCAGACCATCACGACCTTCGGCCCGCCGAGCGACAAGCACGCCTACGCGACCTCCGAGCCGGGCGCCAAGCTGGTCTCCGCCTCGGCCGAGGTCTCCGCCCCGGTCAAGCAGGGCTGGTTCAACCTGTCCCACACCTGCCCGGCCACCCCCGTCTCCGAGACCACCCCTCCCGTCACGGAGACCCCTGGTACCGAGACCCCCGGCACGGAGACTCCCGGTACCGAGACCCCCGGCACGGAGACACCCGGTACCGAGACCCCCGGCACGGGAACCCCGGGTACCGAGACCCCCGCTCCGTCGGAGACCGCCCCTGGTGCCTCCGACACCCCGGGCGCCTCGGAGACCCCCGGTGGCACCGAGTCGCCGTCCGCCTCCACCCCCGCGGGTGAGACCGGCGGCAACGGCGGCACGGGCAGCACGGGCGGCGACCTCGCCGAGACCGGCGCCGGCGCCCCCGTGGGCGTTCTCGCCGCCGTCGCCGTGGCCCTCGCGGGCGCCGGCGCGTTCCTGGTGACCCGCCGTCGCAAGGCCCAGCAGCACTAAGGGCCGGCGGGTACCGGCGTACCCCGACACGAAGGTGCCCCCGTGGAGACTTCCACGGGGGCACCTCTCTGTGTGCGGCCGGGCGTCAGCCGGTGTTGCGGAGGCCCGCCGCGACGCCGTTCACGGTGAGCAGCAGGGCCCGCGCGAGCAGCGGGTCC
Organism: Streptomyces sp. NPDC056480; assembly: GCF_042795405.1. Lineage (NCBI taxonomy): Bacteria > Bacillati > Actinomycetota > Actinomycetes > Kitasatosporales > Streptomycetaceae > Streptomyces > Streptomyces sp. NPDC056480. The sequence goes on from NZ_JBHTSA010000050.1 coordinate 50,205, forward strand.
GGCTCCTCGCCGCGCTCGGCGGCGCCGCGCTGGCGGGCGAGGAGGGCGACCTGGAGGTAGGAGATCGGGTCCAGGTAGGCGTCCCGGATGGCGAAGGTCTGCTGGAGCACCGGGTTGGAGTCCAGGAGCCTCTCGCCGCCGGTGACCTTGAGGACCTCGGCGACGGTCAGCGCGTGCTCGGCCTCGATGGTGTCGAAGACGTGCTTGAGGTCGTCGGGGACCAGGGTGTCGACGTAGTGGCGGGCGATCCGCAGGTCGGTCTTCGCGAGCGTCATCTCGACGTTGGAGAGGAAGTTGCGGAAGAAGTGCCAGTGCTCGTACATCTCGCCGAGGACCGGGGCGAGACCCGCCTCGCGCAGCGCCTTGAGGCCGGAGCCGACGCCGAACCAGCCGGGCACGATCTGGCGGGACTGGGTCCAGCCGAACACCCAGGGGATGGCGCGGAGTCCGTCGAGGGAGACGCCTGAGCCGGGGCGGCGGGAGGGCCGAGAGCCCAGGTGCAGGTCGGCGAGCTGGTCGACGGGGGTGGAGGCGAGGAAGTACGCCGGCAGGCCGGGGTCCTCGACGAGCGTGCGGTACGCGGTGTGGGCGGCGTCCGAGACGGTGTCCATGGCCGCGTCCCAGCGGGCCAGGGCCTCGTCGGACTGGCGCGGCGCGGTGTGGAGTGCGGAGGCCTGGAGGGTGGCGGCGACCGTCAGTTCCAGGTTCTCGCGGGCCAGGGACGGGATCAGGTACTTGTCGGAGATGACCTCGCCCTGCTCGGTCACCTTGATCTCGCCCTCGAGCGTGCCCCAGGGCTGGGCGAGGATCGCGTCGTGCGAGGGGCCGCCGCCGCGGCCGACGGTGCCGCCGCGGCCGTGGAAGAGGCGGAGCCGTACGCCGTAGCGGTGGGCCACGTCGCGGAGGCGGCGCTGGGCCCGGTGGATCTCCCACTGGCTCGTGGTGATGCCGCCGAACTTGGAGGAGTCCGAGTAGCCGAGCATGACCTCCTGGACGTCGCCGCGGAGCGAGACGAGGCGCCGGTAGGAGGGGTCGGCGAGCATGCCGTCGAGGATGACGTCGGCGGCCTTGAGCTCGTCGGTGGTCTCCAGGAGCGGCACGATGCCGATCTTGGCCCAGCCGCCGTGCAGGTCGATCAGACCGGCCTCGCGGGCGAGGACGGCGGCGGCGAAGACGTCGTCGGCGCCCTGGCACATCGAGATGATGTAGGACTCGATGACCTCGGGGCCGAAGCGCTCGAAGGCCTCCTTGACGGTGTGGAAGACACCGAGGGTCTTCAGTCCGGCGGCGTCGAGCGGGGCCGGCGTCGGGGCCAGCGGACGGCGCGAGCGGAGCTCCTTGGCGAGGAGCTTCTGCCGGTAGTCGCGTGGCATGTCGGCGTACCGCCAGGACTCCTCGCCGAGGCGGTCGAAGAGCTGCCCGAGGGCGTGGTGATGGGCGTCGGCGTGCTCGCGGACGTCCATGGTGGCGAGCTGGAGGCCGAAGGCGGAGAGGGTGCGGATGGTGCGGTCCATCCGGCCGTCGGCGAAGAGCGCGCCGCGGTGCTCGCGCAGCGAGGTCTGGATCAGGGTGAGGTCGTGGACGAGCTCGGCGGTGCCGAGGTAGTCGCGGCCGTCCTGATGGGGGGTGCCGGAGGCGAGGCGCTCGCGGGTGTTGACGAGCTTCTGCCGGATGCAGGTGGCCTTGAGGCGGTACGGCTCCTCGGCGTTGAGGCGCTTGTAGCGGGGGCTGATCTCCGGGAGGAGCTCCAGGTCGCGCTGGAGGGAGTCCAGGAGGTCCTGGGTGGCTCCGGCGTAGCGGATGGAGTTGGAGAGGAGTCCGCGCAGGTAGTCGACGAGTTCGAGGGCGTCGGTGATGCCGTGCTCGTGCTGGAGGATCAGGATGTCCCTGGTCACCTGGGGGGTGACGTTGGGGTTGCCGTCGCGGTCGCCGCCGATCCAGGTGCCGAAGGTGAGCGGGCGGGTGCCGGCGGGGAGTTCGACGCCGACGCGCTCCAGCTCGGCGGCGAGGTCCTCCAGGACGTCGCCGACGGCGCCGGCGTGCAGCTCGTCGAGGTAGTAGATGGCGTTGCGGGCCTCGTCGGCGGGCTCGGGGCGGACGACCCGGAGTTCGTCGGTCTGCCAGATGAGGTCGATGTTCTCGGCGAGCCGCAGGTCGTGGCGGCGCCGGTCGGCCTCGATGACCGGGGTCTCCAGGAGGGCGGCGATGCGGCGCAGCTTGTTCAGGACGGAGCGGCGGGCGGCTTCGGTGGGGTGCGCGGTGAAGACGGGCCGGACGTTGAGGTTCTTGACCGTCTCGCGGACGTGCTCGGGGTCGCCGTCCTTGAGCATGTCGGCGGTGCGGGCGAGGAGGCTGCCCTCGGCGGCGCGCTTCTCGCGCATCTCGCGGCCGCGGTGGACCTGCTCGGTGACGTTCGCGAGGTGGAAGTAGGTGGAGAAGGCGCGTACCAGCTTGGCGGCGGTCTCGAGTTCGACGCCGCGGAGCAGCTCGGCGGCGGCCTCGCCGTCCTCGCGGGTGAGGCTGCGGACCCGCTCGACGAGGTCGAGGAGCTCGTGGCCCTCCTGGCGGACGAGGGTCTCGCCGAGGAGATCGCCCAGTCGGCGGATGTCGGCGCGCAGCTCGGCGCTGGCGGTGGGGGTCTGGTCGGCACTGCTCACAGGTGCGGCTCCTTGCAGTGTTTGAGCACGTCTGGAGGGGTACTGGAGGCTTGCGGACCGCGCTGTCCGACGCACCCAGGATAGGTGTCCACATTGTGGTCGGCGGCCAGGGTCGTCTTGTGCCCCCTTGCCGCGCGCCCCGGCGCTGCCATACTTACGACGCCGTAGGTTACGGAAGCGTAGCCTCGCGCTCTTTTCATACCGTTCCGCTCCGTTTCATCCTCATCCCTTCATCCCCAGGGGACACCCATGACCACCAGCCCTGAGTTGCTCGAAACCGAACAGGACCACCTGCCCTCCGGCACGCTCGGCGGGGACAAGAAGCGATCGATCGAGCAGATCACGCTGCTGCTGTTCATCACGGTGCCCTTCATCGCCCTGATCGCGGCGGTGCCGCTGGCCTGGAGCTGGGGCGGCGTGTCGTGGCTCGACCTGGGTCTGCTGGTGGCGATGTACTACATCGGCTGCCACGGCATCACGATCGGCTTCCACCGTTACTTCACCCACGGTTCGTTCAAGGCCAAGCGGCCGCTGCGGATCGCGCTCGCGATCATGGGCTCGCTCGCGGTGGAGGGGCCGCTGGTGCGCTGGGTGGCGGACCACCGCAAGCACCACAAGTTCTCGGACGCGGAGGGCGACCCGCACTCGCCGTGGCGTTTCGGTGAGACGGTGCCGGCCCTGATGAAGGGCCTGTGGTGGGCGCACATCGGCTGGATGTTCGACGAGGAGAGGACGCCGCAGGCGAAGTACGCGCCCGATCTGATCAAGGACCCGGCGATCCGGCGGATCTCCCGTGACTTCATCTTCTGGACGATGCTGTCGCTCGCGATCCCGCCGCTGGTGGGCGGTCTGGTGACGATGTCCTGGTGGGGCGCGTTCACCGCGTTCTTCTGGGGTTCGCTGGTGCGGGTCGCGCTGCTGCACCACGTGACCTGGTCGATCAACTCGATCTGTCACGCGGTGGGCAAGCGTCCGTTCAAGTCGCGGGACCGTTCGGGCAACGTGTGGTGGCTGGCGGTGCTGTCCTGCGGCGAGTCCTGGCACAACCTGCACCACGCGGACCCGACGTCGGCGCGGCACGGGGTGCTGCGCGGCCAGGTCGACTCCAGCGCGCGGCTGATCCGCTGGTTCGAGCTGGCCGGCTGGGCGTACGACGTGCGCTGGCCGGCGAAGGAGCGCATCGAAGCCCGCCGCCAGAGCGCGCCCGCAGACGCGGCATGATGGAAGACGTGGCGATCGACGGCAGGACCAGTGGCACCGGCAGCGGCGAGCAGAAGCCCCGGCGGGGCCGCCGGGTGCGGATGACAGGCGCGGAGCGCCGGGAGCAGCTGCTGGACATCGGCCGGACGCTCTTCGCCGAGAAGGGCTTCGAGGGCACGTCGGTGGAGGAGATCGCGGCGAAGGCCGGGGTCTCCAAGCCGGTGGTGTACGAGCACTTCGGGGGCAAGGAGGGGCTGTACGCGGTCGTGGTCGACCGGGAGATGCGCCAGCTCCTCGACGGGGTGACGGGCGCGCTGACGGCCGGGCATCCGCGGGAGCTCCTGGAGCAGGCCGCGTTCGCGCTGCTCGACTACATCGAGAACTACACGGACGGTTTCCGGATTCTCGTACGGGACTCCCCGGTGGCGCAGTCGACGGGCACGTTCGCGTCGCTGATCAGTGACATCGCCACGCAGGTGGAGGACATCCTGGGCCTGGAGTTCAAGGCCCGGGGGTTCGACCCGAAGCTGGCGCCGCTGTACGCGCAGGCGCTGGTGGGCAGTGTGGCCCTGACGGGTCAGTGGTGGCTGGACGTCCGCAAGCCGAAGAAGGCGGAGGTCGCGGCGCATCTGGTGAATCTGGCCTGGCACGGTCTGGACGGTCTGGAGCCGAAGCCGCGGTTGATAGGGCACCGGAAGAACTGAGGCGGGCGGGCCGGGTCCGGGCGCGCGACGGGCGGCCCGGGCACGGCAACCGGCACGGCAACGGACCGGCACGGCACGGCACGGCACGGCAACGGACCGGGCGGTCGGATTCGGTGAGTAAAGCCCTGGTCATCGGTTCACCGATGAGTAGAATCGTGTTCAACATCCGGGGGGGTGTTCCGACCTTCGGACGAGGTCGTCTCCGCGTGGCCCAGTGGCCTGCGATGACGCCGTTCGATGCCGTGCGAACCCCCCTGTTTGGTTCTGTCGAACCTCTGATCCCTGGGGGGGATCTCTTTGTTCTTCCTGCATTCCAAGCGGGCCCGTCGTGTCGTCGGCTGCACCGCTCTCGCCCTCTCCGCGGGCATGCTCCTCACCGGCACCGCGTCCGCCGACACGCCGGCGCCGCGCCCGGCGGTGGAGAAGCCCGTCGGCGGCTCGGGCATGCCGTCCGAGCGGTTCCTGCCGCAGGACCGTGCCCGGTCGGCCGGCTCCGCCGGTGACGCCGGTGCCGCCGGCACCAGCGGTGCCGCGGCGGACCGTCAGCCCTCGCGCTCGGACTTCGACGGCGACGGTCGCGCCGACGTCATCTTCCGCGGCGCCAACGGCTCGCTGTGGACGTCGACGACCACGGGAGTCCAGTCGGAGTTCTCCGCGTCCGGCGAGTACGTCAAGGACGTCATCCCGATCGGCGACCAGGACGCGAACGGCAGCGGTCCCGAGGTCCTGACGCTGTCGAAGTTCGGCAATCTGGCGCTCTACGCCGACGCGACCCCGTCGTACGCCGGCCACCGCTGGTCCGGTGCCGGCTGGCAGATCTACAACAAGATCTTCTCGCCCGGCGACCTCAGCGGTGACGGCCGCGCGGACGTGCTGGCCCGTACGCCCGCCGGCGAGCTGTACGTGTACGTCTCCACCGGCACGTACGGCGCCCCGTTCCACGCCCGTCAGCTGGTCGGCAAGGGATGGACGGCCTACGACCAGCTGATCGGTCTCGGTGACAGCGACGGAGACGGCCGGGGCGACTTCCTCGCCCGTACGCCCGCCGGCGCCCTCTACTACTACGGCAGCACCGGCAACCCGAAGACGGTGAAGGCCGCCCAGCAGGTCGGCCGCGGCTGGGACACGTACAACCAGATCATCGGCATCGACGACGACAACGGCAACGGCGTCGGCGACGTCATCGCGCGCGGTTCCGACGGCACGCTGTGGATCTACTACGGCACCGGCGGCGGCCACTTCACGGCCCGCAAGCAGGCCAGCTCCGGCGGCGGCTGGGCCGGTGTGCCCCAGTTCGGCGGCGCCGGCAACATCCCGGCGCACGGCAAGGAGGGCCTGCTCGCCCGCGACAAGGCCGGCACGCTCTTCTGGTACAACCCGACGGGCACGGGCAAGCTGGCCGCCCGCGCGCAGATCAGCGACCCGGGCGGCTGGGCCGGTTCCACGATCTTCGAGGTCAACTCGCTGGGCCGGGACGGCATCTCCGACACGCTGGAGATCTACCAGGGCCACCTCTACAAGGGCGACACCGACTTCGGCGGCGGCTGGAGCGGCATCGACCAGATCGCCGGCCCCGGCGACCTGAACGGCGACGGCACCGGCGACTTCGTGGCCCGTGACCGCTCCGGAGTCCTCTGGCTGTACCGGACCAACTACGACGGCACCGCGCTCCACGCGCGCGTCAAGATCGGCTCCGGCTGGGGCGCGTACGACCGGATCCTCGGTTCGGGCGACCTGAGCGGCGACGGCCTGAACGACCTGGTGGCCCGCGCCAAGGACGGCACCCTGTACCTGTACCAGGGCACCGGCCAGGGCAGTTACGCGTTCAAGCCCCGGGTCAGGATCGGCGGCGGCTGGAACGCGTACCCGCAGCTGGCGGCGCCCGGCGACATCACGGGCGACGGCAAGGCCGACCTCCTCGCGGTGAACGCGGGCGGCGAACTGTTCCGCTACTCGGGCTACGGCGACTCGGGCCCGGTCTTCAAGCCGCGCGTCTCGATCGGTACCGGCTACCAGATCTACAACGGCCTGTACTAGTCGCACCCCGCACCACGCGCACCAGGCTCCAGGCACCAGGCACCACGCGAGCGCCCCGCACCGGAACCCCGGTGCGGGGCGTTCCCGCGTGCCGGACGGGCCCGCGCCCGACCCCGGGACGGAGCGGAAGCACTGTCACCCGGGAGAGGTATGCTCCCGAACACCCGGGGGCGTTCGCCCTCCGTACGCGCTTTCTGCCGTACGGAGCCGCCGCGGACGCCCGTACCCGGTCCCATGACATCTGATCCCTGGGGGGGATCTCTTGCGTTCTGTGCGCTCCACGCGTGCCCGCCTCGCGGCCTGCACCGCTCTCGTCCTCTCCGCGGGCATGCTGCTCGCGACCCCGGCGTCGGCCGACCGGCCCGCGCCTCCCCACACCGCCGTCGAGAAGCCGACGGCCGGCTTCACCCCGCCGCCGACGCGGCCCCTGCCGGGCACGGCCCGCGCGGGCGACTCCGCCCGAGCCTCCGCGGCCGCCGTCGCGGGATCCAGGGTCCCCGATCCGCTGTCGGACTTCGACGGCGACGGAGTGAGCGACCTGATCTACCGCGGCTGGGACGGCAACGTCTACACCTCGCTGGCCGCGAACGGCGGCGGCGCCTTCAACGGGAGCCACCCCGAGCCGCCGAAGGACATCATTCCGATCGGCAACCAGGACGCGGTCGGCGGCGGCCCCGAGGTCCTGATGCTCTCGCAGCAGGGCACGCTCACCATGTACGCGGACGCCACGCCCACCTCGGCGGCGTCGGTGTGGCAGGGCAAGGGCTGGCAGATCTACAACAAGGTCTTCTCGCCCGGTGACGTGAACGACGACAACCTGGCGGACCTGCTCGCCCGCGACACCGGCGGCAACCTGTACCTGTACTACGGGACCGGCAGGCGCAGCGCGCCGTTCTCGGCGCGGGTGGCCCTCGGCCACGGCTGGAACGTCTACGACCAGCTCATCGGCTTCGGTGACAACAACAGCGACGGCTGGGCCGACCTGTACGCCCGTGACACCACCGGCGTCCTGTGGTTCTACGCCGGAACGGGCGACAAGAACAAGCCGTTCGCGACCCGGGTGTCGGCCGGTCACGGCTGGAACCTCTACAACACGATCGTCCCCGTGGGCGACGACAACGGCGACGCCAGCGGCGAGCTGCTCGCCCGCGACGCCAAGGGCACCTTCTGGTACTACACCGGCAGGGGCGACGGCACCCTCGCGGCCCGTACGCAGGCCAGTTCGGTGGGCGGCTGGGAAGGCGTCCCGCAGTTCGGCGGGGCGAGCAACAACCCGGTCGGGGGCACCAAGGAAGGCGTCCTGGCGCGGGACACCGCCGGCACGATGTTCTGGTACGGCAGCCGGACCAACGGCCTGCTCACCCCGCGCAGCCAGTACAGCGACACGGGCGGCTGGCGGGGGGCCGACTTCACGCACCTGGTCTCGCTGGACCCGGACAACTCGTCCGACACCGCGCAGCTCTTCGACAACGGCCTCTACATCGACGGCGTCCGCATCGGCTCGGGCTGGGGCGTCTACAACGCCCTCGCCGGCCCGGGCGACCTGACCGGCGACGGCAAGGGCGATCTGCTGGCCCGCGACCGCTCCGGCATCCTCTACCTGTACCCGGGCACCGGCCGGAGCACGGCGCTCTCGTCGCGCGTCAAGGTCGGCGGCGGCTGGGGCGCCTTCAACAAGATCGTCGGCGCGGGCGACTACACGGGCGACGGGCGCGCGGACATCGCGGCCCGCACCACGGGCGGCGACCTGTACGTGTACCCGGGCACGGGCAGCGCGACCACGCCGTTCGGTGCGCGGGTGAAGGTCGGCGGCGGCTGGAACACGTACACCAAGCTGGTCGCTCCGGGCGACCTGAACGGTGACGGCAAGGGCGACCTGCTGGGCGTGACCTCGGCGGGCGACCTCTACAGCTACCTGAACACCACGCCGGGCAGGTTCGGCCCGCGGAACAACGTCGGCCGCGGCTTCCAGATCTACAACGCCATGTCCTAGGGGTCACCCGCAGACACGCGGACGCCCCGCACCGGAACTC
>NZ_JBHTSA010000051.1:0-58292 GCF_042795405.1 Streptomyces sp. NPDC056480
GCCCTCTCGCGTACTCCTGTTCCGCCTACTCCCGCGCGGCCGTACTCCCGCGCGGCCGTACTCCCGCGCGGCCGCGCTCCGTGCGGGTCAGGGAGTGCGGTACTCCTGCATGTCCTGCTGGATCTGCTGCTGGACCTCGGGAATCATCCGGTGCAGCAGCTCGGGGTTGCGGAGCTGCTCGACGCCGTAGTGATCGGCCACCAGCCGCTCGAGCTCCTGGGTCTCCGGGAAGCGGTCGTTCTCCACGGCGTACGCCCAGGTCTGCTTGTAGACGACCTCGCGGAACTCCTCGACCTCCTGCGGTTCCGGCTGCTCCTCGACGTACTCGGGGTACTCGACGAACTCCTCCGGCCCCGGCGGCGGAACGTCCTCAGGGCCGAGCGGCACCGGCACCGGGATCGGCTCCAGACCATCGACGATCTGCGGGTTGTACGAACCCTGGTAGCCGTCAGGCCGCGCCTGACCCGCGAACCAGGGGCTGCCCTCGGCGTCCTCCGGCGCATCGGGAAGCGATTGCGGCGAGGCCGCGAGCTGCACCGGCTGCGTCGGTTGGGCCGGCTGAAGCGGCTGAGGCTGCTGGGGCGGCTGAGGCAACAGCGGCGACGCGCCCTGCAGCTGCGGAGGCAGCACGGCAGGCTCGATGCCCGCCGCCGCGAGACCCGCCGCCGCCGTCTCCGCGAGCGGTACCCCGTACCGCGCGAGACGCAGTGGCATCAGCGCCTCCACCGGCGCCTTACGGCGCCAGCTCCGGCCGAAACGCGCCTGGAGACGCGCCTGGTAGATCAGCCGCTCCTGCTCCAGCTTGATCACCTGCTCGTACGAACGGAGCTCCCACAGCTTCATCCGGCGCCACAACCGGAACGTCGGCACCGGCGACAGCAGCCAGCGGGTCAGCCGGACGCCCTCCATGTGCTTGTCCGCCGTGATGTCCGCGATCCGGCCCACCGCGTGCCGCGCGGCCTCGACCGCCACGACGAACAGGATCGGGATCACCGCGTGCATCCCGACACCCAGCGGGTCCGGCCACGCGGCCGCGCCGTTGAACGCGATCGTCGCCGCCGTCAGCACCCACGCCGTCTGCCGCAGCAGCGGGAACGGGATCCGCAGCCACGTCAGCAGCAGATCCAGCGCGAGCAGCACACAGATGCCCGCGTCGATGCCGATCGGGAAGAAGTACGAGAAGGTGCCGAAGCCCTTCTGCACCGCGAGCTCGCGCACGGCGGCGTACGAACCCGCGAAACCGATCCCCGCGATGATCAGCGCACCGGCGATGACGAGGCCGATGAGTATCCGGTGTGTGCGTGTCAGCTGCATCGCGGCCACCCGCGATCCCCTCCCCGTCAATCGACATCTCGCGCGCACAGACTGGCACATGTGCGCGAAGCCCGGCCCCCGGGGGAGGGACGGGCTCCGCATCGACGTGCCACTCTGCGCGGGTTTGCGACTGGTTGTCGGCCTTCGCTCGCGCCTCTCGCGCCTACTTGTTCGCGGCGGCGACCGCGGCGACGGCCTCCTTGGCCGCCTTCACCGCACCACTCATGATCGTCTTGTCGGACGGGGTGTCCGCGCCCGCGTACCCGGCACCGTTGTAGGAGAGCAGCACCAGCACATTGCCCGTACGCGCGACGATGGAGCCGTAGACGAAGTCCTCGTTCGTCTTGCGCAGCTGGTACGCCACGGACTTCGCCTCGTCGCCGATGCCCGTCGCCGTGGTCGTGCGGAGCTTCTTCGCGCCCGAGGTCTCCTCGATCTTCGCGAGCTCCTTCGCCAGGTTCTCCTGCGCACGCTCCTGGCCGCTGCCGAGCGCGGCGTCCGACTCGTACCGGTAGAAGGACACGTCGAGCCAGCGGTACTGCGACCCCTTCACGCCCTTGTCGTCCAGACCGTTCCACGAGCAGCCGCTACGGCTGTCCAGATCGCTGGAGACGGCCGGCGTGCCGTTCTTGGTCTTCGCCTTGGGCACGAGCGAGGACGTCGTCTTCGCGGCGATCGCCTTGCAGGCCTCCGGCAGCTTCGCGAACTTCGCCGGCTCGACCGTCTTCGTCGTCTGCGAGGGCGAGGGCGTGGCGGAGGCCGACGAGGCCCCCTTGTCCTTCGAACCCGTCGCGCCGGACCCGCTGTCGCCGGAGTCCGAGGAGCAGCCTGCGACGACGAGCATCACCGGGACGGCGGCGCAGGCGAGTATGCGGGTGAGTCGCGGGGCTGTTCGCTGCATGGTTCCTTCAGTCGCTTGTCGTACGGTCCGGCCGGTACGCCGACACGTTACGTGGTGTCCGTCCGCTCACGGAGCGGGTGCGGACGGCTACTCCTCCAGGCGTTCGGCGAGCAGCCGGGCCAGGTTCCGGGCCTTTTCCTGCAGCTCCATGCTGTCCGGGGCCTCGGCCGAACCGGTCGTCTGCTCCCGGTAGGAGACGGTCACGATGACGTTGGATGTGCGGAACACCACGCTGACGACACGCTGATGGCCGTTGGCGCCGACCGTGCTGAGGGCGTCGTCGAGGTACGCGACGTTCCCGAGGCCTTCGAGGACGCGGGGTTCGAGCCCGGTGGGGGAGGGGTCCGAGGGGGTCGCTCCGGAGGCGGGCGCCGTGGTGCCGGCGGGCGGCTTGCCCGACGGGGCGTCGGCGGCGTCGCCGGCCGCGGTGGCACCCGCCGTCGTGGCCGCCGGCGAGGTCGTGCCCTGAGGTGTGCCCGGGGGCGGGCCGCTCGCGGTGGGGCTGCCGGGTGCCGCCGGGGCCGAGGGCGTCGTCGTCGCGGGCGGCGCGGTGGCCGGCGCAGTGGTCGGGGGCGCGGTCGGGGGCAGCGGGATGCCCGCCGCGAGCTGCTTGCGGACGTACACCTCCTGCGCCCGGTCGTCGTCGCTGACGGCGGTGTCGTACGAGACCACGCGCTCGATGTCGAGCACCAGCCGGTGCGAGATGTCCGGGGTGTCGGCCTTCCACGTGCAGCCGACCCGCCGGTCGGTGTCGTACGTCACGGCGGCGACGCCGCGGTACGCCTTGTCGCGCTCGGCGTCGGCGAGGGCGGCGGCGCCGGGGAGCAGGTCCTTGAGCGTCGCCTGGGGGACGGCGCCGCAGGGCTCGAAGAGCGTCCGGTAGCGGCCCGGTGGTGCGACGGCCGCGGCGGGGCCGGCCTTGGCGTCGACGGCGATGTCGTCGGCCGGAGTGCCGGACGAGCAGCCCGTGAGGCCGATTCCGAGGCTGAGGCCGAGTGTGAGGACGACGGCGGTACGAGCCGTGGACCCGGTGCGGCCGGGGGTGTACCTCTTTCGCTGCACGCTCCCAGGCTCCCTTCTCCCGAGGTCTTTCCCGAAAACTGTTTGCCGCGCGAACCCGGCCGATGGACACAATGTCTATCGCACACGCAGCTGTTGATGCCGGTCCGCTGTCACCTGTACGGGCTTTGGCTCCGGTTTTTGCGTTATCAGACTTTTCGGGGGAATCGAGGAAGTATGTCGTACGTAGAGGTACCTGGGGCGAAAGTTCCCATCAGGATGTGGGCCGACCCCGCCACGGTGGAGGGCGGTGCCATGCAGCAGCTGCAGAACGTGGCGACGCTGCCGTGGATCAAGGGCCTCGCCGTGATGCCGGACGTGCATTACGGCAAGGGTGCGACCGTCGGTTCGGTGATCGCGATGCAGGGGGCGGTCTGTCCCGCGGCGGTCGGTGTGGACATCGGCTGCGGCATGTCGGCGGTCAAGTCCTCGCTGACGGCGAACGACCTGCCGGGTGACCTGTCGAGGCTCCGCTCGAAGATCGAGCAGGCGATTCCGGTGGGCCGGGGCCTGCACCGCTCGGAGGTGGACCCGGGGCGGCTCTACCAGTTCCCGACGTCGGGGTGGGACGACTTCTGGTCGCGGTTCGACGGGGTGGCGGATGCGGTCAAGTTCCGTCAGGAGCGGGCGCGACAGCAGATGGGAACGCTCGGAAGCGGCAATCACATGATCGAAGTCTGTCTTGATGAGTCAGGTTCGGTCTGGCTGATGCTCCACTCGGGCTCCCGCAACATCGGCAAGGAACTCGCCGAACACCACATCGGCATCGCCCAGAAGCTCCCCCACAATCAGGGCTTGGTCGACCGGGACCTGGCGGTGTTCGTCTCCGACACGCCGCAGATGGCGGACTACCGCAACGATCTGTACTGGGCTCAGGAGTACGCGAAGTACAACCGCGCGATCATGATGGCGCTCCTGAAGGAAGTGATCCGCAAGGAGTTCCGGAAGGCGAAGGTGTCCTTCGAGACCGAGATCTCCTGCCACCACAACTACGTGGCGGAGGAGCGGTACGAGGGCATGGACCTGCTGGTCACGCGGAAGGGTGCGATTCGGGCCGGCCGTGGCGACTTCGGGATCATCCCGGGGTCGATGGGTACCAGCTCGTACATCGTGAAGGGTCTCGGCAACGAGAAGGCCTTCAACTCCGCCTCGCACGGCGCGGGGCGGAGGATGAGCCGGAGCGCGGCGAAACGGCGCTTCACGGTGCGTGACCTCGAAGAGCAGACGCGAGGCGTCGAGTGCCGGAAGGACTCCGGCGTCGTGGACGAGATCCCGGGCGCCTACAAGCCGATCGAGCAGGTCATGGCGCAGCAGCGGGACCTCGTCGAGGTGGTCGCCAAGCTGAAGCAGTTCATCTGCATCAAGGGCTGAGGCTCAACAGTGAGGGCATCGAATGGCCCCGGCACGTCGTGCCGGGGCCATTCGGGCATGGACTAGAGACTCTGGGGAGTCGTGGACGCCCCGATGCCGTTGGTCAGACGCCAACGGCGCACCTGGCAGCTGCTCTGGGAGCGGCCCAGTTCCGCGGCCGCGTGAGCCAGCGTTGGTGCCGCGAGGAGGATGCGGTCTTCCTCGGCGGCCCATGGCTTACGCGGAGGTCGAATCTTCATCCCGGGAGGACGCACCCATGCGCGAGTGCGGGCGTCGTTCGGGTGATCCAGGTGGTTCACCCGAACGTGGCGCCGTGTCGTCAGAGCTCGCGGTGGACCTTGGTGTTGGAGGCCTGGGCGCGGGGGCGGACGACCAGGAGGTCGATGTTGACGTGCGGGGGGCGGGTGCAGGCCCAGGTGATGGTGTCGGCCACGTCGTCCGCGGTGAGGGGTTCGGCCACGCCGGCGTAGACCTTGGCGGCCTTCTCGGTGTCGCCGCGGAAGCGGGTGGTGGCGAACTCGTCCGTCTTGACCATGCCGGGGGCGACCTCGATGACGCGGACCGGGGTGCCGACGATCTCCAGGCGGAGGGTCTCGGCGAGGACGCGGGCGCCGTTCTTCGCGACGACGTAGCCGGCGCCGCCCTCGTAGGTGGAGTGGCCGGCGGTGGAGGAGAGGACGACGACCGTGCCGTCGCCGCTCGCGGTGAGGGCCGGGAGCAGGGCCTGGGTCATGTTGAGCGTGCCGATGACGTTGACCTCGTACATCTGGCGCCAGTCGGCCGGGTCGCCGGTGGCGACGGGGTCGGCGCCGAGGGCGCCGCCGGCGTTGTTGACGAGGACGGCGAGGGACTGGAAGGCCGTGGCGAACTCGTCGACGGCGGCGCGGTCGGTGACGTCGAGGGCGTAGGCGGTGGCCTGGTGGCCGGCCTCGTTGATCTCGGCGGCCAGTTCCTCGATGCGGTCCTTGCGCCGTGCGGTGAGGACGACGCGGTAGCCGGCGGCGGCGAGCTGCCTGGCCGTGGCGGCTCCGATTCCGCTGCTCGCTCCGGTGATGACGGCGATGGGGGTACCGGGGGCAGTCATGACGTCGTGCTCCTCGCGCAGATGGTCGATTACGTCGATCGCCCGGCCAAGGATAGGCGGCGTGGATCCGGCGGGGCGCGGTGTGTGGGGGGTCGTCCGCCCGGGGGACACGCTGGCTGAGAGGTTGTCAGAAGATCGGATGATCTGTGGGTATTTTGGGCTTATGCGTGGATTGAGGAAGGCTGTGCTCGGGGTCGCTCTCGCGGCCGCGGCGGTGATGGGTGTGGGCGCGAGTGCCGGTGCTGTGGGGCCGGTGGTGGGGCCCGAGGCGGATGTGTCCCATCACGGCCATGTCTCCCTCTGGGACGGGCGGGTCGGGGTCTGGCTGGTCAGTGAGAACTTCGGTCCCACCGATCTCGCTCAGGCGACGGTCCGGATCGCGTTCTCCGTGCCGATGGCGGGTGGTGGGCAGGAGCTGCCGGAGGCCTGTCTGTGGAGCAGCGACCGGGTGGTCTCCTGTCGGACGGGCGAGCTGCCGGCCGCGGGGGGTGCCGGTGAGCTGGCGCTCGACCTGCGGACGGCGGGCCTGCCGGACGAGCTGACCGTGGAGGTCACCACCGCCTGGCGGGACGGGGTGGCCGACCGGAATCCGCGGAACGACCGGCATCGGGTGCTGGTGCTCGCCACCGGTGATCCTTACGTCTTCTGACGGGTTCAGCGGCTCGTCCAGTGGATGTAGCCGTCGGGGCGGACCAGTACCGCGGTGCTTCGGGTCGGGTCCGTCCAGGTGGCCCGTACGAGGTGCTCGGGGGAGACCGGGGCGGTCCCGGGCAGGGCCGGGAGCCGGCCCTCCGGGGTGATCAGGACGAACTCGCCCGCTCGCAGCAGCTCGTAGAGGCGGCCTTCGCGCAGTCGTACGTCCGGTGCGCGGCGGCCCGCCGGGCGCTTGGAACCGGCCGGGGGCGCGTACGCGATGCCGATTCCGCTGATCATGCCCATGGCGCGGGTGGAGGCGGGCCGTAGTGCGCTCAGGAGCCGGGCGGCGAGGGAGCGGGCGGCGCGGGTGAGCGGGGTGTGGGCCATCGCGAGGCGCACGAGCGCGCCGCTGGTGCGGAGCACGGCGGCGCCGACGGGGTGGCGCTCGGACTGGTAGCTGTCGAGGAGGGCCTCGGGGGCGGGCGCGTCGCCGCGCAGGACGGCGGCGAGCTTCCAGGAGAGGTTGGCTGCGTCCTGGAGTCCGGTGTTCATGCCCTGGCCGCCTGCGGGGGAGTGGACATGGGCGGCGTCGCCGGCGAGGAAGACGCGGCCCACGCGGTACGAGGGGACCTGGCGCTCGTCGCTGTGGAAGCGGGAGATCCAGCGGGGGTCGTGCATGCCGAGGTCGGTGCCGAGCGCGCGGCGGGCGATCTCGCGGACCTCGTCCAGGTCGACGGGTTCGGTGTCGGGGACCTGGCGGGTGCGGCTCCAGCCCATCACCCGGTACCAGCCGTCGCCGAAGGGGGCGAGGAAGGCGAAGGTGTCGCCGGAGCCGCTGACGCTGAACGCGTCGGCGGGCTCCTCCGCGAGGCGGACGTCGGCGAGGACGAGGGAGCGGATCACGGAGCCGCCGGGGAAGGGCAGGCCCAGGGCGGTGCGGACGGCGCTGCGGACGCCGTCCGTGCCGACCAGGTGGCGGGCGGTGAGGGTGAGCGGGGCTCCGTCCGGGTCGGTGAGCTCCGCCGTCACCGTGTCGGTGTCCTGGCGCAGTCCGCGCAGCTCCGTGCCGTACCGGAAGGTGACCCCGGCGGCCACCGCCCGGCGCTCAAGGAGCCGCTCGACCTCGTACTGCGGGGTGACGAGCAGGTGGTTGAAGCGGCTGGGCAGCCGGGTGAGGTCGAGGTCGAGCCGGCCGAAGAGGCGTGCGGTGCCGAGGGTCGTGCCGGTGGCGACGAGTTCGTCCGCGAGGCCGCGGGCGTCGAGCTGCTCCAGGGTGCGGGCGTGGACGCCGAAGGCGCGGGTCATGTTGGCGAGGCCGTGCGGGCGGCGCTCGACGACGGTGACGTCGACGCCGGCGGTGGCGAGGTCGCCGGCGAGGAGCAGGCCGGTGGGGCCGGCGCCGATGACGAGGACCTGGGTGTCCGTCGGGTCGGTGGTCCGGGTGCTGTCGGTGGTCTCGGTGCTTTCGGTGGCCTTCGGTGTCTCCGCGGTGCTCATGGCTGCCTCCGGGGTGCCCACGGCTGTTGGCCAACGGCTGTTGGTCAACGCTTGTTGGCAACTGTAGAAGTCGCTCCGATGGAATGTCAACGCCCGTTGGCCTACAGTCGTTGGTATGACGACCGCCCGCCGTTCCGACGCCACCAGAGCCGCCATCCTGGAGGCCGCGCGCGAGCGCTTCGCCTCCGACGGGTACGACCGCGCCACCATCCGGGCCATCGCCCGGGACGCCGGGATCGACCCGTCGATGGTCATGCGCTACTACGGCAACAAGGAGGGTCTGTTCGCCGCAGCGTCGGAGATCGAGCTGAACCTGCCCGAGCTGGGCGGCCTGCCCGCGCGGCACATCGGGGCCGTCCTGGTCACGCACTTCCTGGAGCGCTGGGAGCGGGACGACGTCCTCACCGGGCTGCTGCGGGTGGGGGTCACCAACGAGGCCGGGGCGGAGCGGATGCGGGCGGTCTTCGCCCAGCAGCTCGGGCCGGTCACCCGGGGCGTCTGCCCCGACCCGGAGGAGGCGCCGCGGCGGGCGGCGCTCGTCGCGTCCCAGATCCTCGGCATGGCGCTCACCCGCTATGTGCTGCGGCTGCCGCCGGTCGTCGAGATGACGCCCGAGGAGATCGTGGCCTGGCTGGGTCCGACCGTGCAGCGCTATCTGACCGCCGAGGCGCCCTGAGAGTGACCGCGGCGCGCCGCGGGCCGGTCGGGAGCCGCAGGTCGGTCGCCGGTGCGGGCCGGTCGGGCGGTGCGGGGCGGCCGGGCGGGTCGCGGCGGGCCGGTGCGGGGTGGTGTCTGGTTCGTACAATCTCTGCATGACGCAGAAGAGTTCAGGCCGGCGCGAGACGCTGATGACCGAGCTGTACGGGGAGGCCCGCCGCTACATGGCGGCGTACGCCCTGTTCAACCAGGCCGTCGCCGACCGTCTGGGGCTCCATCCGACCGATGTGCAGTGCCTGAACCTGCTCAGCCTGGAGGAGGGGCCGGTGACCACCGGGCGCGTCGCCGAGCTGACCGGGCTCACCACCGGCTCCGCGACCCGGCTCGTCGACCGCCTGGAGCGGTCCGGCTATGTCACGCGCGAACGGGACACCGAGGACCGGCGCCGGGTCCTGGTGGCCCTCGTGCCCGAGCGCATCGCCGAACTCGGTGCTCTGTGGCGCAGGCTCAACAGCACCTGGGGCACGAAGTTCGACGTCTACAGCGACGCCGAGCTCGCCCTGCTCATCGCCCACATGCGGCGCACCGTCGAGGTCAGCGCCGCGCAGATCGAGCGGCTGCGCGGCGGCGACCTGGCCTGACCGGGGCCGGCGGTCCGGGAGGTCAGCCGGCCGTGGCGCCGCCGAACTCGCGTACCGCGTCGGAGACGATCGCCTCCAGCCGGGCGTGGTGGGCGCCGCGCCAGTAGACCCGGCCGCACTCCACGCACTCGGCGAACACGTCGTACGACTTCTCCGTGCCCTGCTCCAGGCGCTCGCGGACCGTGTCCTTGTCGGCGTCGCTCAGTCGCCCGTTGCACGCCGTGCACCGCGTCCAGGGTGCGAGCGGCGGCGCGAAGCGCTCCAGGACGTCGCGGAGCTGGTCGTCCGGGCGGTCGCTGTAGACGTAGGCCCCCGCCCACAGTTCGCGGCGGCGGAGCAGGCCGCGGTCCCGAGAGAGCATGACGCGCCGCTCGCGTGCGGAGAGCGCGGCCAGGGCGGGGTCGCCGATGTCCTCGCTCTCGTAGGCCGCGTCCACTCCGAGCAGCCGAAGCCGCCGGGCCAGCGTGCCGAGGTGCACGTCGAGCAGGAACCGGAGGGGCGCGCCCGGTCGCACCGGCTGCGGGCGAGCGACGCCCTCCACCTCGACGGTCTCGCCCGCCGCGGGGACGTAGGAGACGTCGACGGGCCGTCCGTCGACCAGCAGGCGGCCGGCCTCGGTGAGGGGCACGCCGAGGGACTCGACGACGTGGCCGAGCGAGGAGGCGCCGTCGGTGGTCACGGGCGTGCGGCCCGAGCGGCGGTCGGCCGATACGAAGAGCCCCAGGTCGGGGGCGAAGCTGATGTGGATCTCCGGTCCGTTCACGGGGACAGGATCGCACCGGGGCGGGACGGGCGGCCAGGGAATTCGGCGCCGTCAGGGGCGGAAGTCCTCCTCGTGGTCGGCGGCCCAGGCGGCGAAGGTGCGGGCCGGGTGGCCGGTCAGCTCCTCGACCGTGCGGGTCGGCGGTGTCGGCCGGCCGTCGTGCGCGGCCCAGTAGGAGAGCAGGGCGTCGGCGAAGAGTTCCGGCATGAACCCGGTGACCGACTCCTTCCACTCCTCGGGGGTCACGACGGTGTGGGGCGCGGGGCGTCCGGTCGCCTCGGCGAGTATCGCCAGCTGCTCGACGAAGGTCAGCGACTCGGGGCCGGTCAGGAGGTACGAGGAGCCGCGCAGCCGGGGCTCGGTGAGGACCGCGAAGGCCGCCTCGGCGACATCGCGCTCGTGGATCGGGTCGCCGTACGCGTGCGGGTGGGGCAGTGCGGGTCCCCGCCCGCCCCGGAGGGCCGGGGCCCACTGCAGGGCGTTGGTGGCGAAGGCCCCCGGCTGGAGGTGGGTGGCCTCGAAGGCCCCGGAGTCCGCGGCGGCGGAGAGGGCGCGCTCGGCGGCGAGATGGGAGGCGGCGATCGGGTTCTCGGCGGCGTCCGGGGCGAGGACGGAGCTGGAGGAGAGCAGGACGACGTGCTCGACGCCGGCGGCGCGGGCGCGGTCGGCGAAGGCCCTGGCATGGCGGGCCTCGGCGTACAGGAAGACGGCGTCGGCGCCGGTCAGGGCGGTGTCGAAGGTGGCCGGGTCGGTGAGATCGCAGCGCACGGTGTCGACCCCGGGCGGTGGTGAGAGGTCCGTGGGGTTCTTGGAGGCGGCTTTCGCCTTGATGCCGGCGGCGTCGAGGAGGCCGAGCAGGGTGGAGGCGACGCGGCCGCGGCTGCCGGTGACGAGAACGGTCATGAGGGGTTCCTCCCGGAGGGTTGATCAATTTCCTTCGTGGCGCATCATCTGCGTCACGCAGATAAATATCCAGCGTCGTGCCGTGTCCGTCAACCCGGACAGGACCCTGAGGTACCGTCCTGGCATGAAGATCATCGACCTCCAGCCCGGCGATCCCCGGCTGGAGAACGACCTCCTGCCCGTCCTCTGCGAACTCCGCCCCCACCTCACCCCGGAGCTCTTCCGCGAGGTGTACGAGACCGGGCACTCCCAGGGGCTGCGCTTCAGCGCCGCCTACACCGACGAGGGACGCTGCGTCGGCGCGGCAGGCTGGCGGATCGTCATCAACACCAGCACCCTGCGGCAGCTCTACGTCGACGACCTCGTGACCGCCGCCGCCACCCGCTCCACCGGGGTCGGTCACGCCCTCGTCGCCCATCTGGAGGGCCACGCCCGCGCGGCCGGCTGCCACGAGCTCAACCTGGACTCCGGCACCCACCGCACCGGAGCCCACCGCTTCTACCTGCGTGAGCGCTTCGACATCGTGGCCTTCCACTTCGCCCGGCCGATCACCGCACCGGAAGACGCCTCCTAAGCGCCCCTAGAGCGCTTCCCGGACCGGCTGCTCCAGGTCGAGGCGCCAGTCGTTGCAGCGCATCGGGTGCCCCGGCGGGTACTCGAAGTCCCGCTCGCCGAGCAGCTCGAAACCGGCTTTGCGGCACACCGCGTTCGACGCGGCGTTCTCCGTCGAGGGGAACGCGTGGAGGAAGCGATGGAGGCCCGCGGCCCGGGCCTCCACGGCCACCGCGCGCGTGGCGGCGCTCGCCACGCCCCGGCCCCGGAAGCCCGGCAGCACGGCCCACCCGGTCTCGTACACCGGCTCGCCGTCGCCGGTCCGCACCCAGAAGCCGATGCTGCCGACCACGGCCTCCTCCGGCAGCAGCACGATCCGGTACATGCGCCCCGCGCCCGGCTCGCCGGCGCTCAGCTCCACGTACCGCCGGTGGCGCCGGACGAGCTGCTCCTCCGTCTCCGGGCCGCCGAGGTGATCCATCGACTCCGGGGCGTTCAGGGCGCGCAGCAGGCCGGCGTCGGCCTCGGACCAGGGTTCGAGCCGTACGGGCGAGGAGGTGTCGGTGTCCATCTCCGTACGGTAGTTCAGGGCGCTGACACTCCCCGGGCGTACGCCGTCGGCGGCACCCCGATCGTCGCCGTGAACTCCCGTACGAGATGGGCCTGGTCGCTGTAGCCCAGCTCCGCCGCCAGGGCCGCCCAGTCCGGGCCGCCCGCCGCGTCCGCGGACTCGGCGCGCTCCAGGGCCTCGTGGATGCGGTAGCGCAGGATCACCCACTTCGGGCCCACGCCGACGTGGCTCGCGAAGAGGCGCTGGAGCGAGCGCGCCGACAGGCCGGTCGCCGCGACCAGTTGGGCCACCTTGCGGACCGTGCGGTCTCCCCGGATCAGGTCCACCAGCTCCATGGCCCGGTCGGCGGCCGGATCGGGCGCGGGGCCGTGGGCGAGCAGGAAGGCGTCCAGCGCCGCCACGCGCGCGTGGTCGGTGTCGGGGGAGAGGACGGCCGACAGGAGGCCGGGGTCCGTGCCCGCGTCCGTGCCCGCGTCCATGTCCATGTCCGTGCCCGTGCCCGTGTCCGCGTCCGTGTCCGGGAAGACCTCCGCCAGGGGGACCCGGCGGCCCGTCCACGTCGACACCGGCCACGCGGGCGCGAAGGGGCGGAAACCGCCCGGGCGGAACTGGATCCCGCAGACCCGGCCCGCCTCCGTCAGCTTCTGGGTGAAGAGGCCGAGCCCGATCCCGGAGACCTCGGCGGACGCGTGCGCGTCCGCCGCAGGGGCGCCGAGTGCCCCGTACCGCTGGAAGACGATGTTCATCGACGGGTGCGGGACGACATGGCTCGCGTACGGCTCCGGCAGCTCCCAGTCGATCAGCCAGTAGTGCTCCAGATAGGGCCGCAGCTCCGGCGCCGGGGTGTGGCGGCGGAAGCGGACACGGGAGAGCAGTTCGGCGGGGTCGACGATGCCGCGGGTGTCCTTGCGGGGAGCGGAGTCGGCCATGCTCCGATGCTAGGCCGGGACGGGATCCCGGCCTGGCGTGTTTCTTCAAGACGCGGGTGGGCAGCCTCTCCTAGCGTCGCTCCCATGACGAACGAGGACCCGCTCCGCACCGGTGCCCCGCCCCGCATCGGTGACCTGCTCCGTAGCGCCGCCGCGCAGGCCACACCCCTGGTCAGGGGCATCGCCGACGCCTCGCTCGGCGCGCCCACGCCCTGCGCCGAGTACGACGTGCGCGCCCTGCTGAACCACCTTCTCGGCGTCGTCGTGCACTTCCAGGCGCTCGCCGCCAAGCAACCCGCCGATCTCTCCGCCACCACGGACTGGCTCGCCGACGCCGACTGGCGGGACCGCTTCGAGGCCGAGACCGGGAAGCTCGTCGACGCCTGGTCGGCCCCCGGTGCCGAGGAGGGCACCACCGGGGGCATGGCGATGCCGGCGCGGACCGTCGGTTCCATGGTGCTGCTCGACCTCACCGTGCACGCCTGGGACCTGGCCCGCGCCACCGGGCGGAGCTTCACACCCGACGCGTGCGTGGTCGGCGGGCTCGTCGAGGAGGTGGAGCGGATGGCGCCCATGGCCCGGAAGATGGGCGTCTTCGGGGAGGCCGTCGAGCTGCCCGGCGATGCCACCGCCTTCGAGCGGCTGCTCGCGACGACGGGCCGCGATCCGCGCTCCTGGGCGGCCTGAGCCCTGGCGCTCAGCGAAGGCGGCCCGCCGAGCCCGGGGAGAGCCGCGAGACGACCTGGCCGAAGGCGTGCTCCTCCGCGGGCGTCAGCGGTATCGACTCCTGCGGGTGCCAGACCCGCTCCAGCGGGGTGCGAGCCCGGTCGCGGCGGTCACGGGCGCGGGCGCGCAGGCCGAGCGACAGCCACACCACCGTCGATACGGCGAGCAGGCCGAAGAGCGTGATCACACGGGGGTCGGAGAACTGGCCGGGGAAGGACATGACTCACTCCAGGGCGTGGGGGCCGCCCGACACCGCGTGCCCCGGCAGGTGGCGCGCGGGCACGGGGCCCGACTGTTTCTACTGCTTCCTCCCGACCTGTTCAGTTAACACCACCCTGGGGGACTTTCGGCAGGGGGGGCCGGGACCTTGGTCCCGGACCCGGCCGCCCGGTGGCCCGTACGCCGGGCAGGCCCTCTTGTGCGGGCCGCGGAACCGCTCCAAGGTGCTCGGAAGAGGCACATTTCCGGCCGGGGAGGGAGCAGCCGCATGTCCGGGACGCAGGCATGGGGATTCACGGACGACAGAGGTACGGAGCTGGGGGCGGCCCGTGCGCCGCGGCGGGTGATCGCATACGTGCGGGCCGGGGCCGCCCTGTGCGACCTGGGCGTGACGCCGGTCGCGGTGTACGGCTCCGGGCATGACGGGGAGGTCCTCGACCCGGCGAAGGAGGGCGGGCTGACGGCGGCCGCGGTGACCTATCTCGGGCCGGGCCGGGTCCTCGACGAGGGGCTGCTGCGGGAGCTCCGGCCGGACGTGATCGTCGACGTGACCTACGACGGGAAGAGCCCCTACGCGCTCGACGAGGCCGTCGCCGAGCGGCTCGGGGTGCCGCTCGTCGCGCTCTCCGTGAGCAACGAGCTCACCCTGCCGGCCATTCTCGACCGGTTCGGCGCGCTGGCGGCGAGTCTGGGGGCGGCGCCGGTCGACGGGACGACCGCCGAGGGTTCACCGGCCGATCTCGGGGCCGCCGAGGACGAGCTCCGGGAGGTCGCCGCGCGGACCGGGCTCGGAGTGCTCGCCCTCTCCGGGGCCGGCCCCGACCAGGTGCACCTCGCCAGGCCGCTCGCCTGGCCGGAGCTGGCGAGGCTCGCCGAGCTGGGCGTCCGGCTCGTCGACCCGGGCCCGGGGCCCGGGGCCAACTGGCTCACCGGTGACTGGGGCCGGGCCGCCGAGCTCCGGCCCGACCTGGTCCTCTTCGACAGCCGGGCGCACGCCACGGCGCCGGACGCGGCGCTGTCCGGTGTCCGGTTCACGCCGTGGAACCCGGAGACCCCGCCCAGCCCGGCCGCGTACGCGCGCTTCTTCCGCGCCCTGGCCGGGGCGCTCGCCGACTGAACCGGGGCGGGCGTCGGTCCCGGGCCGCCCCGGGCGTCGGTCTCGGGCCGCCCCGGGCGTCGCCCCCGGGCCGCCCTGGGCGTCCGGCCTTGGGCCGGGGCGGGCGCTAGACCTCAGGCCGGTTCCGGCGTGCGGCCTCCGGCGGGCGGGCGCGGGCGTCGATCTCGGGCCGGCTCCGGCGTAGGGCCAGCGCCGGTCTCGGCCGGAGGCGCGCCGGTCTCGGCCCCGGAGGCGCGCTGGTCTCGGCTGGAGCCGTGCCGGTCTCGGCCGGAGGCGCGCTGGTCTCGGCCGGCGCCGTGTCGATGTCGGCGCGGAGCCGTGTCGATCTCAGGCCGGGGTCGCCGTGAGGCGGGTCCGGCGGAGCGAGTCGGCGAACTCCTCCGCGCGGGAGAGCTGGGCCTGCAGTTCGGCGACCCGCTCCGCGGCGGCCTGCTCGTAGCCGCGGACGCGGGCCACGAGCGCGGCCCGCTCGTCGGGTTCGAGCTCGGTGTCCGTGCCCGCGCGCTCGGCCGCCAGCAGGTCCACGGCCGTGAGGAGTTCGCGGGTCTCGTCGAGGGTGAAGCCGAGCGGCTTCATCCGGCGGACGACCATCAGCCGGGACACGTCCGCGTCCGTGTAGAGCGGGAATCCGCCCGGCGAGGCCGCGGACGGGACGACCAGCCCGCTGTCCTCGTACTGCCGGATCGTGCGCAGGGACAGCTCGGTCCGTGCGGCGACCTCGCCGATCTGCATGGGCTCGCCGGCGATCCGCATTCCTCGTACTCCGCTCACGCGTCAGGTCCTTCCTCGTACGGGGCTCCCACCGGGCGTACGGGGTCCCCACAGGGCGCGGCTTCCGCGCATTACATACCATTCGTCCTAACTTCAGCACTTATGAGAGCTGGAAGTGCGGCGAAACGCCTGCTCGTAGGTCGTCCGTTGGACAGCGGCCGGCTCGGGGAGACCCTGCTGCCGAAGCGGGTCGCCCTGCCGATCTTCTGCAGCGACCCGCTCTCCTCGGTCGCGTACGCCACCGAGGAGATCCTGCTGATCCTGGCCCTCGGCGGCCTCGCCGTGCTCCATCTGGCCTGGTACGCGGCGGTCGGCATCGTGATCCTGCTCCTGGTCGTCGTCGCCTCCTACCGGCAGACCTGCTACGCCTATCCGGGCGGCGGCGGGGCCTATGTCGTCTCCGCCGAGAACCTCGGGCAGACCGCCGCGCTCACCGCGGCCTCCGCGCTGCTGATCGACTACGTGATGACCGTCGCCGTCTCCGTCGTCTCCGGGGTCGCCGCCATCACCTCGGCCGTTCCCTCGCTCGACGGGCACGCCGTGGCCATGTCGGTGTTCTTCGTGGCCGTGCTGGCCTGGCTGAACCTGCGCGGAGTTCGGGAGTCGGGGCGCTGGTTCGCCCTCCCGACGTACGCCTTCATCACGGTGATCTATCTGATGTTCGCGGTGGCCGCGGTGCGGATGGCGACCGGTGCGACGATCCGGGCCGAGTCCGCCGACCTGCCCGTCGAGGCGGTCTCCACCTACTCGGGGATCGCGCTCGTGCTGCTCGCGCTGCGCGCCTTCGCCTCCGGCTGCACCGCGCTGACCGGTGTCGAGGCCGTCAGCAACGGCGTGCCGGCGTTCGCCAAGCCCAAGAGCCGCAACGCGGCGATGACGCTGGCGATCATGGGCGGTCTTTCCGTGACCATGTTCTTCGGGATCACCGTGCTCGCGATGGTCTACGAGGTCCACGTCGCCGAGGACCCCACCGAACTCGGGCTCCCGCCCGGCACGCCGACGTCCACCGCGCTCGCGCAGATCGGACGGGCCACCTTCGGCGACTGGCACGTCCTCTTCTACGCGCTCCAGGCCGTCACCGCGGGCGTCCTGATCCTGGCGGCCAACACCGCCTTCAACGGCTTCCCGATGCTCGCCTCCGTCCTCGGCCGCGACCGCTACGCGCCCCGCCAGCTCTTCCACCGCGGCGACCGGCTCGTCTACTCCAACGGCATCGTCCTTCTCGCGCTCGCCGCGATCGTCCTGATCGTCGCCTTCGACGCGCAGCTGACCCGCCTCATCCAGCTGTACATCATCGGCGTCTTCGTCTCCTTCACCCTTTCCCAGGCCGGCATGGTCAAGCACTGGCGGCGAGAACTCGCCACGCCCGAGGGCGCCGCCGGCCGTCACACCATCCACCGCCGTCTCGCCATCAACGCCTTCGGCGCCTGTCTGACCGCGGTCGTCCTCGTCATCGTCCTCATCACCAAGTTCACCCACGGCGCCTGGATCGTCGTCATCGCGATGCCGGTGCTCTTCGCCGGGATGAAGGGGGTGCGGCGGCACTACGACGCCGTCGCCGCCGAGGTGGCCGTCACCCCCGGGCAGCGGCCCCGCGCCCTCGCCGAGAACCACGTCCTCGTCCTGGTCGCCTCGGTCAACGCGCCCAGCCTCCGGGCCCTGTCGTACGCGAAGACCCTGCACCCCGCCTCGCTCACGGCGGTCACCGTCGCCGAGGACCCGGCCGAGGCGGAGGTGCTCCGCGCGACCTGGGAGGCCCATGGCATCGACGTGCCCCTGCGGGTGCTCGGCTCCCCGTACCGCTCGATCGTGCAGCCGGTCCTGAGGCACGTCCGGGAGGCGCCCGAGCGGACGGGGGACGCGGTGATCTCGGTGGTCATCCCCGAGTACGTGGTGGGTCACTGGTGGGAGCAGCCGCTCCACAACCAGAGCGCGCTGCGCCTCAAGACCCGGCTGCTGTTCATGAAGAACGTCGTCGTCATCGACGTGCCGTACCGGCTCGCCTCCGCCCGCGAGCTGGCCGCCGAGCGCGCGAGGGCGGCGGACGCCGCGAAAGCCGCCGAGCAGCGGACCGGCCCCGGCGGGACCTGACCTGACCTGACCGGACCTGACCCGACCAACCTGACCCGACCAACCTGACCCGACCGACCGGACCTGACCGACCTGACCGACCGGACCTGACCGACCTGACTGACCGGACCTGATCAGGCCGTGCCCGACCCGACCGGACCGGGTGGGACCGGACCGGGTGGGACCGGACCGGGTGGGATCGGACCGGGTGGGACCGGACCCCCTCCGGCCCTACGGGATCCCTACGGCCACACCAGGCAGTACGGCTGGTGGCCCGCCTCGTGGAGGCGGACCGAGAAGTCCTGCCACTCGTGGAGCAGCTGGTAGACGTCGAAGGCGTCGCGCGGGCCGCCGCGGTCCGGGACCGTGGACCAGATGAACGCGGCGGCGCCGACCGATTCCTCGCCGATCGCGCGCAGTGGGTCGACCACGGTCATCGGCAGCTTCACCACGGCGTAGTCCGGGTGCAGGACCACCAGCTCGAGCGGCGGCACCTTGTTCAGGGGCATGCCCTGGATGCCGGTCAGGACCATGGCCGCTATGGTCTCCGGCTTGATCTTGGTGAACATGCCGCCCATGCCGAGCTCGTCGCCGCCGAGTTCCTCCGGACGCATCGAGATCGGGACGCGGGCCGCCGTGGCGCCGTCGGGCGCGCCGAAGTACTTGTACGTCACCCCCAACCGGCCACTCCCGCTCGCGCTTCCGTTGACCGGATCTCCTGAAGGGCCCGATGTGTCGGGGATGCCGGGAATGCCTGGAGTGCTCGGAGAACCCTGGGTTCCCGAGGCCGAGTCCTCGCTCCGCCGGCGCCGGTGCCTGCCCCGGCGGGCAGACTCCGGACCCAGATCGTCCGTCCCCTCGCCCGGTCCGCCACCGCGATGCATATCTCCACCCGACTGCTTTTTCTCGGCAACACGACCCCGCCGCGCAACCCGATCATCGTGTCAGTGACCTCCCCCGCGTTCGTACGGTGAAACACCTGTCCGCAAGAACGCCGTGGCCTCTGACACCATGGATTCCGTGAGCCATCCCTATGACGCCCCAGTTTCGCAGACGCGGAGGGCGAACGCCCCGGCGTAATACTCAGGATGTTCACACCCTCTCTTCGTCCCCGATGTCGTGCCCGAAGTCGTTCTCGCAGGTCAGGATCACAGTGCCGTATTCATACGAAGCCCCAGTCTCACAGACGCTTTTCGACCGCGCTTCCCTCGTGACGCCCGGCGGCGTGAACTCACCGGTGCGTGCCTTCCGGGCCGTGGGCGGAACGCCCCGGTTCATGGTGTCCGGTTCCGGTCCCTACCTCACCGACGCGGACGGTCGTGAGTACGTCGACCTGGTGTGCTCGTGGGGGCCGATGATCCTCGGCCACGCGCACCCCGAGGTCACCGCCGCGGTGCAGCAGGCCGTCGCCCGCGGCACCTCCTTCGGTACGCCGGGCGAGGGCGAGGTCGCACTCGCCGAGGAGATCGTGGCGCGCGTCGAGCCCGTCGAGCAGGTGCGGCTCGTCTCCTCGGGCACCGAGGCCACGATGTCCGCGATCCGGCTCGCCCGCGGGTTCACCGGGCGTGCCAAGGTCGTGAAGTTCGCCGGCTGCTACCACGGCCACGTGGACGCGCTGCTCGCCGCGGCCGGTTCCGGTGTCGCCACCCTGGGGCTTCCCGACACGCCCGGCGTGACCGGCGCCCAGGCGGGGGACACGATCGTGCTCCCCTACAACGACCTGGAGGCCGTCCGGGCCGCGTTCGCCGCGCACCCGGGCGAGATCGCCTGTGTGATCACCGAGGCCTCGCCCGGCAACATGGGCGTCGTGCCGCCGGCCGAGGGCTTCAACCAGGGCCTCGCGGACCTGTGCCGGGAGAACGGCGCGCTGTACATCTCCGACGAGGTGATGACCGGATTCCGTACGTCGAAGGCCGGCTGGTACGGCGTCGACGGCGTCAAGGCCGACCTGCTGACCTTCGGCAAGGTCATGGGCGGCGGCTTCCCGGCCGCCGCGTTCGGTGGCCGCGCCGACGTGATGGGGCACCTCGCCCCGGCCGGGCCGGTCTACCAGGCGGGCACCCTCTCCGGTAACCCGATCGCGACGGCCGCCGGGCTCGCGCAGCTGCGGCTGCTCGACGACGCGGCGTACGCGAAGGTGAACGCGGTCTCGGCGGAGATCCAGGGCCTGGTCACGGGCGCGCTCGCGAAGGAGGGCGTGGCGCACCGGCTGCAGACCGCGTCCAACATGTTCTCGGTCTTCTTCACCGCCGACGAGGTGCGGAACTACGACGAGGCGAAGCAGCAGGAGGCCTTCCGCTTCAACGCCTTCTTCCACTCGATGCTGGCCGACGGCGTCTACCTGCCGCCGTCCGCCTTCGAGTCCTGGTTCGTGTCGGCCGCCCACGACGAGCGGGCGATCGAGCGGATCGCCGCCGCCCTGCCGGCCGCCGCCCGTGCCGCCGCGGAGGCGACGGCATGAGCGAGAGCGGCAGCGGCGCGCACGACGCCGGCCAGGACATCACCGTCGTCCATCTGATGCGGCACGGCGAGGTGCACAACCCCGACGGCGTCCTCTACGGGCGCCGCGCCGGCTACCACCTCTCCGAGCTCGGCCGGCAGATGGCGGACCGGGTCGCGGAGAGCCTGGCCGACCGGGACATCACGTACGTCGTCGCGTCCCCGCTGGAGCGGGCGCAGGAGACGGCGACGCCGGTCGCCAAGGCGCACGGTCTGGACCTGGCCACGGACGAGCGGCTCATCGAGGCGGCGAACGTCTTCGAGGGCAAGACGTTCGGTGTCGGTGACGGGGCGCTGCGCAAGCCGGCGAACTGGAAGCACCTGACGAATCCGTTCCAGCCGTCCTGGGGCGAGCCGTACGTCGAGCAGGTCGTCCGGATGATGGGGGCGCTCGACGCGGCGAAGGACGCGGCCCGGGGGCACGAGGCGGTGCTGGTCAGTCACCAGCTGCCGATCTGGATCGTCCGCAGCTTCGTGGAGAAGCGCCGGCTCTGGCACGATCCGCGGCGGCGCCAGTGCACGCTCGCCTCGCTGACCTCGTTCACGTACAGGGGCGACAAGATCGTCTCGGTCGGGTACAGCGAGCCGGCCCGGGATCTCGTTCCGGCGCATCTGCTGGCGGGCGCGAAGCCGGTCAAGGGAAAGTCGAAGGCTTTCGGAGCGTAGGCCTTCTCCGGAGTCTTCTGCGGGGAGTCTTCTGTAGTCCTTCGGTGAAGGATTGCGTCCCCGCTGGACAGCGCGGGAGTCGGCGGTCCACAGTTCAGGGCGGTCGGGTGGTGTTCATGCCAACCGACCGCCCTAAAATTTTTGTGCGATTTCCCGGAACCTCCGTGTTCCTCCCGGCATCTCACTCATTGTCGGTTTGGATGACGTTTCGTTAATACGTCAGCGCGAATGGGGATGTCATGCGCGGGATCAGTGGGATCAGTCGAAGGGGGCTGCTCGGGGCGGGCGTTGGTGCCGCGGCGGCGATGGGAATCGCCGCGTGCAGCAACGGCAATCAGGACAAGTCGGGACGATCCGGGCCCGGTAAGGGGGGTGACGTCTCGGCGGAGCCGAGCACGAACACCCCGACCAAGGACGACGTGAAGCTCATCGGCGACGGTTCCACCGCCGACACCGGAAAGCAGCCGCACCAGCCCGACGCCCCCGTCCCGCTCGAACCCGGCCAGACCCCGCCCCAGTTCGTGATCTTCTCCTGGGACGGTGCCGGCGAGGTCGGCAACGGTCTGTTCCCGCGCTTCCTCGAACTCGCCAAGAACCACGACGCGGCGATGACCTTCTTCCTCTCCGGGATCTACCTCCTCCCCGAGTCGAAGAAGAACCTCTACCGCCCGCCGAACAACCGCGTCGGCGCCTCGGACATCGGCTACCTCACCGACGGCCACATCAAGGACACCCTGAAGTACGTCCGGCAGGCCTGGCTCGACGGCCACGAGATCGGCACCCACTTCAACGGACACTTCTGCGGCGGCTCCGGCTCCGTCGGCAACTGGACCCCGGCCCAGTGGCAGAGCGAGATCGACCAGGCCATGAAGTTCGTCACCGAGTGGAAGACGAACAGCGGCTGGACCGACCTCGACCCGCTGCCCTTCGACTACTCCAAGGAACTCGTCGGCGGCCGTACGCCCTGCCTCCTCGGCCAGGACAACCTGCTGCCCACCGCCAAGCGGCTCAACTGGCGCTACGACGCCAGCTCGCCCGGCGGCCGGCAGATGTGGCCCACCAAGCGCCAGGGCATCTGGGACCTCCCGCTGCAGGCCGTGCCCTTCCCCGGGCACTCCTTCGAGGTCCTGTCGATGGACTACAACATGCTCGCCAACCAGTCGAAGAACACGACGAAGGGCATGCCCTCGCGCTACCCGGGCTGGCGCAAGCAGGCCACCGAGGCGCTCCTCGGCGGCTTCACGCGCGCGTACGAGTCGAACCGCGCGCCCTTCTTCATCGGCAACCACTTCGAGCAGTGGAACGGCGGCATCTACATGGACGCCGTCGAGGACGCGCTCAAGGGCATGGCCGGCAAGAAGGACGTCCGGCTCGTCTCCTTCAAGCAGTTCGTCGACTGGCTCGACGTCCAGGACCCGAAGATCCTCCAGAAGCTGCGGTCGCTGGAAGTGGGACAGAAGCCGGCCGGCGGCTGGAATACTTTCCTCAAGCCCGCGCCGAACGGATCGACGGCCTCGTCGACCCCGTCCGCATAGTCGTACGCCGTGTTCGCTTAGGCGATCTTGACAAGGGGCTTTCCGGGCACGTAGGGGGGTGCCCAAGATCCCCCAAACGCCCATGCGAAACTTTTCACATGAGCCTTAGCCGTGCCCCTCGACGCACCCTGCTCGCCGTCGGAGTGCTGTCCGCCGCCCTCACGCTCTCGGCCTGCGGCGGCGACAGCAACGGCAAGTCCGGCGGCGGTGGCAACACCAACTTCGTGACCAACACGGGTGGTATCGCCACCGCGCCCAAGGGCGAACGCGCGGCCACCGGAAAGCTCGCGGGCGAGACCCTCGACGGCAAGCAGCTCGACGTCGCCGACCTCAAGGGCAAGGTCGTCGTCCTCAACGTGTGGGGCTCCTGGTGCGCCCCCTGCCGCGCCGAGGCCCCGCACTTCGCGAAGGTCGCCAAGGACATGGAGGGCAAGGGCGTCGAGTTCGTCGGACTCAACACCCGCGACCCCAACAAGCAGCCCGCCCTCGCCTTCGAGGAGGACTACGGGGTCACCTACCCGAGCCTCTACGACCCGCAGGGGAAGCTGATCCTCTTCGGCTTCCCCAAGGGCACGCTCTCCCCGCAGTCCATCCCCTCCACCGTCGTCCTCGACAAGGAGGGCAAGATCGCGGCCCGCTCGCTCATGGCGCTCAACGAGGAGAAGCTGCGGTCGATGATCGACCCCCTCCTCAAGGAGAAGTGAGCCGGTGAACGAGACCGTCACCAGCGGAGCCCTGCTCCTCGCGCTGCCCGTCGCCCTGCTCGCCGGCCTGGTCTCCTTCTTCTCGCCCTGCGTCCTCCCGCTGGTCCCCGGCTACCTGTCGTACGTGACCGGAGTCTCCGGCACCGACCTCGCCGAGAGCCGCCGCGGCCGGATGACCGCGGGGGCCGTCCTCTTCGTCCTCGGCTTCACCGCCGTGTTCGTGTCCGGCGGGGCGCTCTTCGGCTACTTCGGGTCGACCCTCCAGGAGTACCGCGAGACGCTCACCACGATCCTCGGCGTGCTCATGATCCTCATGGGCGTGTTCTTCCTCGGCCTGATGCCCTGGTTCACCCAGCGCGAGTTCCGCTTCCACCGGAAGCCCGTCGCCGGTCTGGTCGGCGCGCCGCTGCTCGGCGCGCTCTTCGGCATCGGCTGGACCCCGTGCATCGGCCCGACGCTCGCCTCGGTCAACGCGCTCGCCCTGGAGCAGGCCAGCGCCGGCCGCGGCGCGCTGCTCGCCTTCGCGTACTGCCTCGGCCTCGGCGTGCCGTTCGTGCTCGCCGCCATAGCCTTCCGCAAGGCCCTCGGGGCGTTCGGGTGGGTCAAGAAGCACTATGTGTGGGTCATGCGGATCGGCGGCGGCATGATGCTCGTCACCGGTGTCCTGCTCCTCACAGGCGCGTGGGACAGCATGGTCGCCACGATGCAGGGCTGGTCCAGCGGTTTCACGGTGGGGATCTGAGTTCCATGAGCACGACCGACACGTCCGGTACGACGGACACCTCCGGTACGACGGAGCAGCAGGAGAACCTCGGCGAGGCCGGGGCCCAGCTGTCCACCGCCCCCATCGACGACCGCGTCGAGACGACGGTCGTCGGCGGCCCCACCCTCGGTGTCATCGGCTGGATCCGCTGGTTCTGGCGGCAGCTGACCTCCATGAGGGTCGCGCTGATCCTGCTCTTCATGCTCTCGCTCGGCGCCGTCCCCGGCTCCCTCGTCCCGCAGACCAGCGTGGACGAGATGAAGGCGCAGGCCTTCAAGGACGCCCACAAGACGCTGACGCCGCTGTACGAGAAGCTCCAGTTCTTCGACGTCTACAGCTCCGTGTGGTTCTCCGCGATCTACATACTGCTGTTCGTCTCCCTCATCGGCTGCATCGTGCCCCGCAGCTGGCAGTTCGTCGGCCAGCTCCGCAGCCGCCCGCCGGGCGCCCCCAAGCGCCTCGACCGGCTCCCCGCGTACACCACGTGGCGCACCGAGGCCGAGCCCGAGCAGGTCCGCGAGGCAGCGCTCACCCTCCTCAAGGGACGCCGCTTCCGCGCCCATGCGGCGGGGAACGCCATCGCGGCCGAGAAGGGCTTCCTGCGCGAGGCCGGCAACCTGGCCTTCCACGTCGCCCTGATCGTCATGCTCGTCGCCTTCGCCTGGGGCCAGCTCTTCAAGTCCGAGGGCGGCAAGCTGATCGTCGAGGGCGACGGCTTCTCCAACACGCTCACCCAGTACGACGACTTCAAGTCCGGCTCCCAGTTCGGCATCGACGAGCTGGAGCCGTTCAGCTT
Organism: Streptomyces sp. NPDC056480; assembly: GCF_042795405.1. NCBI lineage: Bacteria > Bacillati > Actinomycetota > Actinomycetes > Kitasatosporales > Streptomycetaceae > Streptomyces > Streptomyces sp. NPDC056480. The sequence continues at coordinate 24,745 of NZ_JBHTSA010000051.1, forward strand.
CAAGCTCGACGCCTTCGACGGCACGTACGAGAAGAACGGCCCCCAGCGCGGCACGCCCCGCACCTTCGAGGCGAAGGTCTCCTACTCGCAGGGCGGTACGGACAAGAAGGCCGTCATCCGCGTCAACGAGCCGCTCAAGGTGGGCGACTCCAAGGTCTATCTGATCGCCCACGGCTACGCGCCCGTCGTCACCGTCAAGGACGGCCGCGGGAAGACCGTCTTCCACGGCGCCGTGCCGCTGCTGCCCATCGACAACAACATCACGTCCACCGGCGCGATCAAGGTGATGGACGGCTACCGCGACAAGAACGGCAAGAAGGAGCAGCTGGGCTTCCAGGCCTTCTTCGTGCCGACGTTCGCGGGCGCCGGCAAGGGCACGATGTTCTCCCAGTTCCCGGCGCTCGAGTTCCCCGTCATGGCGCTCACCGGGTTCCACGGCGATCTGCGGGTCAACTCCGGTCTTCCGCAGAACGTGTACCAGCTCGACAAGTCCAAGATGAAGCAGTTCACGGACGCGTCGGGCGGCAAGCTCGCCCAGCGGATGCTGCCGGGCGAGACGATGACCCTGCCGAACGGCGCCGGCTCGATCACCTTCGAGAAGGACGTCAAGGAGTGGGCGAGCTTCCAGATCTCGCAGCAGCCCGGCAACGGACTCGCCCTCGCGGGCGCGATCGCCGCGATCGCCGGACTGACCGGTTCGCTCTTCATCCAGCGGCGCAGGATCTGGGTCCGGGCCGTGCGCGGTGAGGACGGCGTGACCGTCGTCGAGATGGCCGGCCTGGGCCGCAGCGAGTCCGCCAAGCTCCCCGAGGAGCTGGGTGACCTCGCGGTCGCCCTCACGGCGGACGCGCCCCCGGCGCCGGACGCCGATCCGGAGGCCGTACCAGCTGAGGCGGCACCCCCCGCCGTACCCGAAGACCCTGCCCCTTCTGGAGAGGCCGACAAGTGATCCTCGCCGCCACGACCAACGAGAGCATGGCGCGGATGAGCGACCTGCTCATCTACTCCTCGATGGCCGTCTACACCCTGGCCTTCTTCGCCCACATCGCCGAGTGGGTGCTGGGCAGCCGGAGCAAGGTCGGCCGTACCGCCGCCGCGCTCACCTCCCGCGCCTCGGCCGCCACCGCCGCCGTGACCGTCCAGGTCAAGCAGGCGGCCGGCGGCACGGCCGTCCTGGAGAAGCCGAAGGTCGTCACCCGTTCCGCGGCCGGCACCCGTGACGTCCCGGACGGCCCCGGCGCCGCCGGCGGCACGGTCAAGGGCGATCTGTACGGCCGTATCGCCGTCTCGCTCACCGTCCTCGCCTTCCTGGTCGAGGCGTCGGGCGTGGTCACCCGGGCGCTCTCCGTGCAGCGGGCCCCCTGGGGCAACATGTACGAGTTCTCCACCACCTTCTCGACGGTGGCGGTCGGCGCGTACCTCGGGTTCCTCGTCGCCAAGAAGAACGTGCGCTGGCTCGGCCTGCCGCTGGTCACCACTGTTCTGCTCGACCTGGGCATGGCCACCACCTGGCTGAAGACGCCCAGCGACCAGCTGGTCCCCGCGCTCGACTCGTACTGGCTGTGGATCCACGTCTCCACCGCGATCTTCTGCGGCGCGGTCTTCTACCTGGGCGCCACCGCCACCCTGCTGTACCTCTTCCGCGACTCGTACGAGAACAAGCTCGCGACCGGCGGGAACCCGGGCGCCTTCGCCCGCTCCGTCATGGAGCGGCTGCCCTCGGCGGCCTCGCTCGACAAGTTCTCGTACCGGGTCAACGCGGCGGTCTTCCCGCTCTGGACCTTCACGATCATCGCGGGCGCGATCTGGGCCGGCGACGCGTGGGGCCGCTACTGGGGCTGGGACGCCAAGGAGGTCTGGTCCTTCATCACCTGGGTCGGTTACGCCGCGTACCTGCACGCGCGCGCGACGGCCGGCTGGAAGGGGCGGAAGGCCGCGTACATCGCGCTCATCGCCTTCGCCTGCTTCCTGTTCAACTACTACGGCGTGAACATCTTCGTGAACAGCAAGCACTCGTACGCGGGCGTCTGAGGCGGCAGCGGGCCGTCTGGGCTGGCAGCGGGCCTGCCCTTGGGCGACGCTTGAGGTATGAGCGAGATACCCCGGGGCAGGTGCGAGACCCACGACGGGGACGCGCAGCTGCTGCGGTTCGCCGTCGAGCTGTCCCATCCGCTGCCCGAGGTCTGGGAGGCCGTCGCCACCCCCGAGGGCCTGGCGGGCTGGCTCTGCGCGGCGGACCCGCTGGAACCCCGGCTCGACGGCCGGGTCACCCTCCGCTGGCTGAACAGTGACACCGAGGTGTCGGGGCGGGTGACCGCCTGGGACCCCGAGTACGTGGCCGAGTACACGGTCGATCCGACGCACGGACGCATCCGGTTCCATCTGGAACCGGGGGCGCCCGGGGGCGGCGGGTCGACCGTGCTGCGTTTCACGAACGAACTGCGGGCGGACCGGGAGTACCGGCTGGACTGCCTCGCGGGGTGGCACGACCACTTCGAACGGCTCGCCGCCGCGCTGGACGGGCGCCCGTCCGACTGGGCCGCGTGGTCGCCCGAGCGGTGGCAGCACCTGCGTGACCTCTACGAGCGGGACGAGGCGCCCTGGCCCAAGTGGGTGCCGTAGGCGCGCCGCTACCCCCGCTTCGGCGGCAGGCAGGAGGTGGCCGGCGGCCTGCCCTCCGGCCAGGCGATCTGGACGAAGCGCTGCGTGCCGTCCTGGGCCAGTTCCACGATCGGGACCGCCTTGTTGTACGGGTTGCCGTAGTTGTCCAGGCAGATCCAGCCGCTCGCGCCCTGCACCCGCAGAGAGCCCTTGACCTGCGGCCACTGGGTGACCACATCGGCGAGTTCCGGGTACTGGGAGCCCTGCGGGGTCGCCTGGCGGATCGCGTGCACCGCCGTCGCCATCGCGTCGTACGCGACGATCGCCTGGCCGTCCGCGAGGGGCACCGGCTCCTTCGAGGCGCGGGCGATGTCCGTCACGAAGGTCGAGTACGCCACCACCGAACCGCCCGTCGCCGGGACCTTCCGTCCCGCCGCCGGCTTCCACGCGTCCGGGTGGGCGAGCGCCGCGTACCGCACGGTCAGCTTCGCCTTCAGGGCGTTCCGGTCGAGCTTCTTGTCCGCGCCCAGGTACGAGCCCTCGTCGCCGGTCAGGATCGTGAAGGCGCGGTCGACGCAGCCGCGCGAGCCGAGCGCGTTGATGAACTGGCGCAGCTGGGTGTGGCGGCCCGCGAAGAAGACCGTCTCGGCGCGGGTGTCACAGATCAGATGGGTGATCTGCCGGAAGGTGTTGGCGGTGGTGCCCTCGTCGGTGGGGTCGGCGGGCGAGGTGAAGAGCTGCGGCTCGTAGGGCGCGCCCTTGAGGGACGCGGCGAAGGCGGACTTGAGGGTGTCGGTGTAGTGGTCGCCGCTGCGGGTGTCCTGGACGAGGAGGGCCTTGGCGGCGTCGACGCGGCCGAAGCTCGCGAGGGCCTTGGCCTCGTCGTTGTTGGTGGGGGAGACGCGGGCGAGGCCGGGGTAGCGGTTGTGGCCGGGGCCCGGGCCGTTGGCGATGTCGTCGGCGGTGATGGTGGTGCCGACGACGGCGATCCCGGCACCGGTGAGGGCGGTCACCGACTCGCGTACCTCGGTGGAGGAGGTGGCGACGCCGGAGACGGCCCGCAGCCGGTCGGGGGCGCCGGTCATGGCGATCAGCCGGTCGACGGTGCCGCGCCAGTGGGCGTTGCCCTTGCCGGTGTTGGCGAGGACGAGGCGGATCTTCGGGGTCTCGCTGTTGGACTCGTGGTTGGCCCGGTACTGGTAGGCGTACGCGCCCTGGACCTCGTGCAGCACCTTGACCCGCATGCCGCTGTCGGTGGAGGTCAGCGGCAGGAGGACGGCGACGGTGGCGTACTCGCCGGGCTTGAGCGCGGCGTTCTCGGCGCCGATGGCCCGGGCGACCTCGGCGAGTTCGGGTATGCCGAAGGCGTGGCCGTCGCCGTTGACGCCGACGCACTCGCCGCTGCCCTCGGGTCTCTCGACCCCCGCGGCGCAGGAACGGTCCTCCGGGGTGGTGAGCCGGGCGACGGCGTACCCGCCGAGGCCCAGGACGACGGCGGCGGTGACGACGGACGCGACGAGTCTCTGGCGGGGGGTGCGGACGCGGCGCCGCAGCCGGTCGAGCGGTCGGCCGATGCGCGGGGCGGTCGGGCGGTCGGGCATGGCGTCAGACTCCGTCCTCGCGGCCCGGCGGCAGCGACGGCTCCCGCCAGGCACGGATGTCGCGCGGCCAGTGGGTGGCCGCGTCCCAGAGCGAACCGCTGCCCGTCAGATGACGGCCGGAGAGCCGGCGCAGTTCGTGCGCGAGGCGGTCGGCCACCTCGTCGTCGGGCAGTGCGAGCGGATCGGTGAGCAGCCATACGGCGTGCAGCAGTCGCCGTACGGACAGATGGAGTTCGGTGGCGTCGTGGTCGAGTCCGGGAGGGAGGTCGTCGGCCGTGCCGCCGCCCGTTCCCGCCGGTGGCCGTCGGCCCAGGGCGATCGCCCGGCGCGGGTCCGGCCCGGTCCGGCCGTACTCGCGGGGGTACGGGGCGGAGCCGATGAACCGCAGCCGCCCCAGCCAGCCGAGGACGTCCCGCTCCGGGAAGGTGAGCCGCAGCCGGGTGACGGCCTCCTCGGTGCGGCCGAGGGCCAGGTCGTGATGGAGGCGGTACGGGCCGGGCTCGGGGCCGTAGTGCCGGTGCAGGGTCTCGTGGACGGCGTGCCAGGCCGCGTACCGGGGATGGTCGCCGTCCTCGAAGCGGAGCCGGTGCAGGAGCAGGGCGCGCAGGAGCGGGTCGGCGATGAAATGGCCCGAGCCCGGTTCGGAGGCGGCCCAGTCCTCGGAGCGCAGGTGGTCGCGGACGCGCAGGGCCACGTCCCCGTCCAGGGACTCGCCCTGGAGCCGGGCGTGGGCGAGCATCCGGGCGGACTCCTCGTCGTGGGCGGCGGCGAGCACGGCGTACGGGCCGGGCCGCCGCACCGGGAGGAGTTCGGCGAGGAGGGTGGGGGCGACGGGCACCGGCGGGGTGTCCTCGCGGAGTTCCACGGTCAGGTCGAGCAGCCCGCCGGGGGTGAGGCCGGCCCGCAGACGGTCCGGGGCCTCTCCGGCGGCCCGGCCGAGGAGGGCGACGCCGAGCGGGCGGCCGCCGGTCAGCCGGTGGACCGCGCGGGCGAGTTCGGTGGGCGTCCGGCCGGCCGGGTCGTGCCGGTCGAAGGCGGAGCGGGTCTGGGAGGGGGAGAGCGGCGTGAGCTCCACGGCGAGGATGCCGGAGCCGACGCGGATGTCGCGCGGGCTGGGCGCCCGGTGCGCGGTCTCCGGCAGCCGGGTCCTGGTGGCGTTGCGCAGTCCCTCGTGCTCCCGGACCCGTGAGGTGGCGAGGACGACGACCCGGTCGCGGCGGCCCTCGGCGCGGGCGCGCAGGATCGGTTCGACGAGCTGCCGGCCGAGCGGTTCGTGGGCGTTGTCGAGGAGGACCAGCGGGCGGCCGATCCGGCCGCCGCGCCGGATCCCCACGTACGGGTGGAGGAGGTCCTCGGTCAGCGCGCCGACGAGGAAGCCCTCGGCCTCGGCGCGGCGCCGGCCGCCCTGCTCGAAGTCGATCGCGAGCTGCTGGAGCCCCGCCTTGCCGCGTCCGCCGGCGTTGCGATAGGTGCCGTACCAGCTCTCCGAGGTGCGCTGGAGACGGCCGAACACCTCCTCGAGGACGGTCTCCACGGTCGCCTCGGCAAGCAGTCCGGCGAGCGGGACGGTGGCCTCGGCGAACGTGGCGGCCAGCTTCGCGAGCACCTTGCCGACCCAGTGGGTGGCCGCGCCCCTGGTCGGGTCGACGGTCGCGAGCAGCGGCCCGAGCCGCTGGAGGTCGCGCCGGGCCCGCTCGTCGTCCTCCTGCGACCAGCCGAGCGAGGCGACCGCGACGAGCCCGAGCGACACCCGGGGGAACTTCACCGGCCGCGCGCCGAGCACCTTCGGCGACAGCTGTACGGCGAGCTCGGCGAGGGCCCCGGTGAGCGGGGTCCAGCCGGGGCCGTGGTCGGCGGGCGGCTCGATGTGCGCGCAGTCGAGGAGCGCCAGCGGCGTGTACCCCTTGTAGCGGTTGCGGACCTCCTTGAGCAGGGCGGTCTTGCCCGTGCCGCGCCCGCCGGTGAAGACGGTGACCGGCGGATCGTCACCGTGCTCGAACGGCACCCGGGAGGCGCCGTGCTTCGTGAGGCCGCTGAGGCGCGCGACCAGTCCGGCATCGTGCAAGGCCGCCTCGCGGCCGTACAGCTCCCTGTCCACGACCTGCCACCCCCGTCACAGTCAACTCAAGGATATCGACGGTGTGTTGGGAAAGCGGTCGGCTTTTCGAGTCTGTTCCGCACCTGTTGTCAGTCTGTGGCGATCGCGTCGAGCTGGGCCCGCAGGTATCCGTGCGACTCGATGCCGTGGATCGTCGTCCCGGGCGTGCACTCGTAGAAGTACACGAGCGACATCAGCTCCTCCGTGGGGGCGTCGGCCGGCGGCGGCAGCACCCGGTGGCGTCCCGAACGCCACCGGCCGCCGGTCCAACCGGCCATCAGGTCGCCGATGTTGACGGTGAAGGCGGCGGGATCGTACGGGGCGTCCTGCCAGCCTCCCGCGTCGGTGAAGACCTGCAGTCCGCCCTTGCCCGCCTCCCGGTCCAGGACGGTGACCGTGCCGAAGTCCGTGTGCGGGCCGATGCGGAACTGGCCCGGCTCCGGCTCGCCCGTCCGCTCCCGCCCCGGGTACCAGTTGACGTTGAAGCCGAAGGTGGGGTGCCCGGTGTGCCGGGTGAAGAAGTCCCGCTCCTCGCCGAGGGCCACGCCGAGCAGGTCCAGGACCCGGTCCGAGAGCGTCTTCATCTGCGCCAGATACGTCTCCACCAGCGGTTTCAGCTCGGGGATCTCGGCGGGCCAGGTGTTCGGCAGGAACCACTCGGCGTCCACGGCCGGGTCGCCGGTCGGTTCGTCCGCCGCGAAGGACAGCGACTCCTTCAGGTCGGGCGGCGTCGCCGTGCCCTCCGCGTACCCGTTGGCCTCCGCGCCGGGCCCGAGCCAGCCCCGGCCGCCGACCCGCACGGCGTACGGCTCCTTCGCGGCCGGCGGGAGGTGGAAGAAGCGGCGGGCGGCGGCGCGGATCCCGGCCCGGAGCCCCGGGTCGACGCCGTGGCCGGTGACCAGGAGGAAACCGGCCTCGCGCAGGGCGCGGTCGACGGCGGGCAGCTGCGGGGCCGCGTCGCGGGTCAGGTCGATGGTGGGGAGGGCGGCCGTGCGCGAGCCCCCGCCGCTCGTCACGCCGCTCGTCACGTGGCTCGTCACGCCGCTCGTCACCTGGCTCGCCTGTTCGCGCGTCCCCGCGCCCGTCTCGTCACTCATCGCCGATGTCCTCGTTCCAGAGAGCCGGCCGCTCGGCGATGAACTCCCGCATCAGCGCCGTGCATTCGGGGTCGTCGAGCACGAGGACCTCGACCCCGTGCTCCGCCAGCCAGTCGTGCCCGCCGTGGAAGGTCTCCGCCTCCCCGACGACCACCCGCGAGATCCCGAACTGCCGTACCAGGCCGGAGCAGTACCAGCAGGGCGAGAGGGTCGTCACCATCGTCGTACCCCGGTACGAGCGCTGCCGGCCGGCGGCCCGGAAGGCGGCGGTCTCCGCGTGCGCCGACGGGTCCCCGTCCTGCACGCGCCGGTTGTGCCCGCGCCCGAGCAGCGCGCCGTCCGCCCCGTACAGCGCGGCCCCGATCGGGATCCCGCCCTCGGCGAGCCCGGCGCGGGCCTCGGCGACGGCGGTCGCGAGCCAGCGCCGGGCGCTCTCCCTGCTGAGACGCTCGTCCATGCCGGGATCTCTTCCCCGGCACGGACGAGGCCTCACCTCAAGCGGCCCGCGTTACCCGTTCAGCGTCGGGTAGTCCGTGTAGCCGTGGTGGTCGCCGCCGTAGAAGGTTGCCGAGTCGGCCTCCGCGTACGGGCCGCCGGCTTCGATCCGGGCCGGCAGGTCCGGGTTGGCCACCCACGCCGTCGCGAGGACGACCGCGTCGGCGAGGCCCTCGCGGAGCGCCTCCGCGCCGGACTCCGGGGTGGCGGGGAACGACTCGGGGGTGGGGTGCGGGCTCAGCAGGAGCACGCCCGGCCATGCGGCCCGGATCAGCCGGGTGATCTCCCGCGTCACGATCTCCGCCACGTGGACGTACGCGAGCGGGGTCGCGGCCAGGGAGCGGGTCAGCGCGGTGTACAGCTCCGCGCTGTCGGTCTCGCCCATGCCGTTGAAGGTGATGGCGGGGGAGAGCCTGATGCCCGTGCGCTCCGGACCGATCGCGGCGGCGACGGCGGCCACGACCTCCTCGGTCAGCCGGACGCGGTTCTCGATCGAGCCGCCGTACGCGTCGGTGCGGTGGTTGGTGGAGTCGTCGAGGAACTGGTGGAGCAGGAAGCCGTTCGCGGCGTGGATCTCCACGCCGTCGAAGCCCGCCTCGACGGCGTTGCGGGCGGCGGAGGCGAACTCCTCCACGACCGCGGCGATGTCAACGACGGTCATCTCGCGCGGGACCGGGTGGTCGAGCATGACCTCGGGGGTGAACAGCTGCCCGCCCGAGGCGATCGGCGACGGGGCGATCGGCAGCGCGCCGTCGGCGTACAGGCTGGGGTGGCCGATGCGGCCGCAGTGCACCAGCTGGGCGAAGATGCGGCCGCCGGCCGCGTGGACGGCGTCGGTGACCTCGCGCCAGGCGTCGATCTGCCCGATCGTGTGCAGACCGGGGGAGTCGATGTAGCCGGTGCCGAGCTCGCTGGTCCCGGTCGCCTCGCTGATGATCAGGCCGGCGGAGGCACGCTGCGCGTAGTACTCGGCGGTCAGCACGGTCACCCGGCCGTCCTCGGGGGCGCGGGAGCGGGTCATGGGGCCCATGACGATGCGGTTGGGCAGGTCGAGCTTGCCGACGGTCAGGGGGGAGAAGAGCTTCTCCATCAGGGTGTTCACGTCCGTATCTCGGTTGGTCCGGGAGGGCCGGGGTGGTCCGGGCCCTCCGGGTGGTGAGGCCGACGCCGCAACCCTGCGGCCGCACGGGCAGGCCCATCAATGACGAGGATCGGAACGCACCTTTCGCGGCCGCTGAACGAACGGCCGGGCACCCGAGGATCGTTCAGGGCTGGTGATCGGGCTACCGTGTCCCCGTTACGGGGGAAATGCGCGGAGAACGCCGGTCGTTCACCGTGGCTGAACAATCGGGGGGAACGTCGTGGAACGACGCGAGATGGAGATTTTCCTGACACTGGCGGAGGAGCTGCACTTCGGGCGGACGGCGGAGCGGCTCCATGTGTCCAACGCGCTGGTCAGCCAGACGCTGAAGACGCTCGAACGGCGCCTGGGCGTCGCCCTGTTCGACCGTACGAGCCGGCGGGTGGCGCTGACGGACGCGGGCCGGCGGTTCCGCGACGACCTGGACCCGCTGTACCAGGGCATACGGGAGGCCGTCGATCGGGTGATGGCGGCCTCCGGCGACGTCACCGGCCTCCTGAGGGTCGGCTTCGAGGGCCACCGGGCGGGCATGGTGGTCCAGGCGGCGTCCGAGGTCTACCGCGCCAGACACCCCGGGACCCGCGTCGACGCCCGGGAGGTACAGCTCTTCCACCAGCGCGACCTGCTGCGCGAGGGCGAACTGGACCTCCAGATCACGCTCCTGCCGGTCCGGGACCCCGACATCACCGTGGGCCCGATCGTCTCCAGCGCGCCGCTGTATCTGATCACCGCCGTCGGACACCGCCTCGCCGACCGGGAGTCCGTGGTCCTGGACGACCTGGCGGGGGAGACCTGGTTCTCGCCGAGCGAAGAGGTCCCGGACTACGTCACCGACTACTACTTCCCGCGCCGCACACCGAGCGGGAAGACCATCCGGCGCAGCACACAGCGGGGCAGGACCTTCACCGAGCTCATCACGATGGTCGCGATGGGCAGGGCCGTGGGCGGCGGCAGCGGCAACGAGCTGCTCCACTACTACGCGCGCAGCGACGTGGCCTTCATCCCGATCACCGACGCCCCGGCGGTGAGCCACGCCCTGATGTGGGTGACGGGCCGCGAGGACAGCCGGATCCGCGCGTTCTGCGAGGTCGTGAGCGAGGTCGCGCCGAAGGTGCCGTAGGGCGCGGGCGGGACGGGGGAGGCGCGGCGGCGGCGCGGGCGGGGCGGCGGGCGCGATGGACCGCGGCGGCGCGGGCGGGGCGGCGGGCGCGGTGGACGGTGGCGGCGCGGGCGGGGCGGCGGGCGCGATGGACGGTGGCGGCTACCGGCTACCGGCTACCGGCTGCCTCCGCCCGCGAACGGGTTGCCGTGCCCGGCGGGCCGCTGCTCGTCGCCCGGAGGCACGTGGCGGAGCCTGCCGCTCTCGTCCGGCACCCGGGTGAAGCCGGCCGCTTCCAGGAGGGCCGCGGCCCTCCGGTGCGCCCGCCGGCCCCAGAGGACCAGAGCCGTGATCGCGGCGGCCTCCGCAGCCACCAGGACACCCGCGATGGTGAAGGCGGCTGCCCGGTCGTCGCCGAGCTCGAACCCGAACCCCACGGCGCTGATGGTGAAGGCCACGCCGATGTACGCGAGGGTCTCCAGCAGCGAGCCCCTCCGCTTGAGGTCGGACATCATCCGGGCCCGGAAGAGCGCGATCGTCCCGGCGTCGGGCACAGGGAGCTGGCCTCCCTCGGCCGCCCGGGGGTATCTTCTCCGGTTCTCCGCGGCCAGCTCCCGCGCCCGCGGACGGAGGTCCGGCTCCAGGTGCAGGGTGAAGCTGCGTTTCTCCGTCCGAAGGTCCGCGTACTCGTAGCCGAACTGCTCTGCCAGGAAGGCGAGTCGGGCGATTCCGTTGAAGGAGGTCCGGCGCGTGCCGAGCGCGACCGGCTCCCCGCCCGCCAGCAGCCGCAGCATCTTCCGTTCCAGCCTCTTGCCCACTGCTCCCCCTCGCGATCGGATCTCCTGCTCGTTCTCACACAAGAACGCGCGTGCGAGGTTCCGTTGGCAAGGTGATTGCCGCCTCGTGCGAACCGGCCCGGATCCAGCCTCAGGCTCCGGAGTCGGGGGCCGGTGGGTTGTCTGTCGAACCCTCCGGCAGCGGATCGGCGACGAAGGTCCCCTTGCCGTGGACGGTCAGGATCAGGCCGCGCTCTCGGAGCACCCGGGCGGCGCGGCGAACCGTGAGGTAGGCGACGCCGTACTCCTCGGCCAGGTCGCGTTCGGCGGGCAGGCGAGCGCCCGGGGTCAGCTCTCCCGCCGAGATGCGGGCGGCGATGTGGTCGGCCACCGCGAGGTAGATCAGCTGGGTGCCCTGTGGGTCGAACTCGTGGATCTCGCCGTGGTCGTACACACGACCGACGTAGGCATCGAGGACGACGCGGTGAGCCTGTCGCTGCTGGCCCACGCGCTTCCGGCCGCGCCCGAGCCGGAGTTCACGTCCCCGCGCTGCGTCGTCGGCCGCCACGGCCACTGCCGGGCCCACGCCCCCCGTGACAGCGGTGCGCAAGGGGTCGTGCACCTCGTGTGCGGGTGCTTCTGTCACCCGGCGCCCCACGTCAGGCCCTGACGCCCCGGACGAGCAGGGTTCCGGTGCGCCTGCCGGCCGGGGGTGGGATCACTTCGGCCGTCACCTCCGTGAACCCTGCCCGTTCCACGATCTCCGCCCACGTCCGTGGTTCATAGTCCCAGCGTCGGACGTACAGCGGTTCGTCGCCCTTCGTGGGTGGCTGCATCTGTGACGCCTGGGCGCCGTAACAACCCGTCAGGGCGGGCGGGGTGTGGGAGAAGGCGTACACGCCTCCCGGTTCCAGACCCGTGTGGACGAGCGGCAGCAGGTCGGCGGGATCGGTGAACCACGCGGCGCCGAAGGCGGAGTAGACGACGTCGAAGCGGTGCGGGGTGGCGGCGAGGAAACTCTCGGCGGTCTCCTGACGTACGTCGAGGTGGGGCCACCGGTCGTGCGCCTTCGCGAGCTGTACGGGGGAGATGTCCAGACCCACCGCGTCCGCGCCCACGGCGGTCAGGTGGGCGAGGTTGCCACCACTGCCGCAACCGAGATCGAGCACGCGCGCGCCGGCGGCGTCCCCGAAGACGTCCTTCTCGGTCGGCCCGTGGTCCGGCCACTGCGTCCAGTTGAACCACGTCTCCGCCCCGGCGGCGTTCCGCTCCTTGCGGCCAGACCTGGACGCGCCCCATACGTCCCAGGCCTCTGCGTCCTGCTCACGCATCCCTGCTCCCGTCCTCGTGGGTGCGCCCGCCCCGGCCGCTCAAGCGGCGGGGGCGGGCGATCTCATGGGCCGGCCGCAGCTACTTCTTGCCGCCCACCGGGCTGTCGGTGCACCCCGAGTGGCACTGCGTGCAGTCGGCGGGCTCCGGCCACAGTTCCTCGTCCACCTCGAACCCTGCCGCACGGATTGCCGCCAGGGTGCGGTTTCGGGCCCTCTCGGATCCGCCGTGCTCGGCGGTGTCAGCAACGCCCGGGTGGTGGTGCACGAACCGTCCCGCGTGCTGTTCACAGAACCGCTGGTACGCCTGGGTGCGGAGGAGGAAGGCGTGCCAGCCCCAGTCGACCGGCTCGGACGGGGACAGCGGCTCGTCGGTCGTGGTGCCCGCGATGAGGAACGCGATGGTCTGGCCGACGATGCGCTCGGCCAGGACCCGGCTCGTCTCGGGGTGCGCCTTGATGACGTCGGAGGTGAGGGCCCGCCACACCTCTCGCGTCAGGAACGTGCGGGGCTCGGCCAGGTGGATCCGGGGGTGCTCGAGCGAGGTCGTCACTTGCGTGGTCCCTTCCGTTCGGTGAGTCGCTGCGGGGACGCAGCGCCGACATGCGCAGACCGGCATCACGCTCGCCGCCAGGGGCGGACCGCCCTCACCCTCGTACAGGGTTCGAGGAACCGTGCGGGTCCCGTCTACTCGGACCGTGTAGGCGTCGATGCGGATCGGCATGGCCCTCATCCTCGGCGCCGGACACTGTCATTGCGGCGGCGGAGAAGACGTCATCCGGGCGTCGCTTGAGGGCGTCAAATCGGTGTCATCGTGGGCATGCCGGGGCTATCTTCGAACCATGACGACAGCGTCGACGAACGATGTCCTGCGGGCCGTGAGGATCGGCCTGCGCATGAGCCAGGACGACTTGGCGAAGGCGCTCCGCCGAGCCGGCGAGGAGCTGGGCGAACCGAACGAAGCCAGCAAGCGCCTCGTCCAGCGCTGGGAGTCGGGCACCAGCCGGGCTCCGCGCCCGGTATACGCCCGCGCCCTGGAGCACGTCACCGGGCGTCCCGTCGAAGCCCTCGGCTTCACCCTGCCCGTGCCGCAGGCGCGGGTTCACTCCGATTCCTCGGGAGGCCACGACATGGACCACAGCCCCGATGGTGTCCAGGCGGCCACCGCGACACAGCCGCCCCCGACAGACATGAACTACTCCGGCATCTGGCTCTCCCGGTACGAGTTCTTCAGCTCTTCCCGTGACGAGACGTTCGAAGGCAAGCACTATGTCGTGCTGCTCCAGCACGGCGCCAGGCTGACGGGCCAGAGCCTGCCCGGCGCGTCCAGCAATCCGGACAGTCCGCTCAGCCTGGACCTGACCATCGACCGCAATGTCGTCACCGGCTCCTGGATCGAGCAGACCGCCGCCGACGGCTATTACCAGGGGGCCCGCTACCACGGCGCGATCCAACTGCTGGTGGAGCCGACCGGCCGCCGCATGGCAGGCAAGTGGGTGGGCTTCGGCAAGGACTTCGACGTCAACACCGGACCGTGGGAGCTGCGACTCGTCGACACCTCCACGTCGAAGGCCACGCTCCAGAAGTACAGCGGCCCGCCCGAGTAGAGGGTGCGGCGTGCGGCAGCTCGGGGCTGTTTCCAGGTCGCTTCGCCGGCGGTCGGCCCCCGGCACCGGCCTCCTCCGATCGGCTGACGGTCGCGGTCCCACCGGCCCGGCGCCGGGAGGCGGGACGGCTCGTGGCCTTGGCTTACGGGGTGCTCCGCCGGTCGGCGGGGTGTTCCGCCGTTCTACCGAGAGGTCCTCCATGCGTTCCCTGCTGACCGTCCTCGCCACCGGTGCCCTCGTCCTCGGCGCCGCCGGCATCGCGAGCGCCGACGTCCACGTCGAGCTCGAGCCGGAGGCCTCGCACACCGTCGTCTTCGGCGACTGGCTCCAGTTCGCGCACGACGACGTCTTCAACGCCGGTCACGACAACACCGTCGGCTCGAACAACTGAGCCTCCTCCCGGACCGTTGCCCGCCGCGCGCGGCAGCGGTCCGGGAGGCCCCATCGGCTCCGCCGATCGCCCCCATCGGCAGCTCCCCCCACTGGCTCGTGGACCCGGATCCGGGCCGCTCGTAGCGTCGTCGTCATGAGAAACGAGACCAGGGGAACCGTCGAACTCACCCTCGCCATGGTGCTCTCCGGCACCCTCGGCATCTTCGTCGTGGAGTCGGGGGCGTCCCCCTTCGACGTGGTGTTCTTCCGGTGCCTCTTCGGGGCCGCCGCCCTCGGCGCGTACAGCCTGATCCGCGGCTACCTCACCGGGCACGGCTTCACCCCGAGGAAGCTCGGACTCGCCGCGCTCGGCGGGGTGTTCATCGTCTTCAACTGGGTGCTGCTCTTCGAGGCGTACGAGGCCACCTCGATCTCCTTCGCCACCGTCGTCTACCACACACAGCCGTTCTTCCTGGTGGTGTTCGGCGCCGTGCTGCTCCGGGAGCGGATCACCGCCGCGAAGTTCGGCTGGCTCGCCGTCGCGTTCGCCGGGCTCGTGCTGGTCTCCGGGATACGGCCCGGCGACACCGCCTCGCTCAAGGGCCCCGGGCTCGCGCTCGGCGCCGCCGTCCTCTACGCCCTGTCGACGATCATCACCAAGCGGATCACCGGCGTACGGCCCCACCTCGTCGCGCTCGTGCAGGTGCTCGTCGGACTCCCGCTGCTGCTCCCGTTCGCCGACTTCGGCGCCGCGTCCGAGCTCGGCGCCGGCTGGGGCTGGCTCGTCGGACTCGGGATCATCCACACCGGGCTGATGTACGTCCTCATGTACGCCGCGTACACCAAACTGCCCACCGCCAAGATCGCCGTGCTGGCCTTCACCTACCCCGCCGTCGCCATGGGCGCCGACTGGGCCGCGTACGGGCATCACATCGGGCTCGTCCAGGCCCTCGGCGTTCCGCTGATCGTCCTCGCCAGCCTCAAGGTCACCCTCGCTGCTCGGACACCAGTCGCCGCGCCTGCTCCACGAACAGACGGACATGGCCCGGAAGCCGCTTCCCCCGCCGCCACGCGAGTTGGGTGAAGAGGGTGAACGGGGCCTCCCAGGCCAGCGGGACCAGAGCCCCGCTCGACAGTTCCGCCGCGACGGCCACCCGGGGCAGCAGCGCCACCCCGAGGCCCGCGGCCACCCCGCGCTTCGTCGCCTCGATCGTGCCGAACTCCATGAACGGCGGCGCCCACTCCCGCAGCTCCGCCTCGAAGAGGTCGCGGTACGGGCAGCCCGGCTCGGTGCCCACCAGCTGCGCCCCGGCCAGATCCGCGGCGGTCAGCCCCGTACGCCCCACCAGGGGATGGCCGGGACCCGCCACCAGGACCAGGGGCTCGGGCGCGAGGACCTCCGACTCCAGGCCCTCGTGCTCGGTGCCGGGCTCCATCAGGAAGCCGACGTCGTACGTCCCCTGCCGCAGCGCCTGCCGGGTCTCGTCGCCGAGGGTGGGCCGCAGGGTGAGGCGGACACCCGGGTAGCGGTGGTGGAAGTACTCCAGGAGCGGCGGCAGCCGGTAGGAGGTGAGGGACTCCATGGTGCCGATGGCGATCGTCCCGGCCGGTTCGGCCGCGACGGCGACGGCGGTACGGGCCTCCTCGGCCAGCTCGCCCATGCGGAGGGCGTACGGCAGGAGCCGCTCCCCGGCCTCGGTCAACCGGATGCGGCTGCCGAGCCGCTCGAAGAGCTCCACGCCGAGCGAGGACTCCAGGGACCGGATCTGACCGGTGACGCTGGACTGCGCGTAGCCGAGTTCGGCGGCGGCCCGGGTGAAGGAGAGGACGGCGGCGACCTTCTCGAAGGTGGCCAGGAGCCGGAGCTCCATCAGCTCTCGGTGTCCTCGCCGCGCTCGCGCCGCCTCAGTTCCTCCTCGCGGCGGCGGAGGTCCGCCTCCCGGGCCCTGAGGTCCTCTTCGTCCGCCGGCCCGGTCTTCTCCTCGTCCGGCCGCCCGCTCTTCCCCTCGTCCTTGAGGGACTTCAGGAACTCGGGATTGTCGTCGGGAGCGACCCAGCCGCCCGCACCGCCCCGGGTCCGCGGCCGCCGGTCCTTGCCCGCGACGATCCAGCCGATCGCGCCGACCACGGAGAACAGCAGGACGACGATGGCCCAGACCGGCTTCGGAAGGTGCTTGACCTCTTCCTCCGGGGTGTTCAGGCAGTCGATGAAGGCATAGATCATCAGCGCCAGCGGGAGGATGAACAGCAGCGCCCTGAGCATGTGGGACAGCTCCCTGGAAGCAGAGAAGGGGCTCGTTTCGACCGCCCCGGTGACAGGCCCAGCGTAGCCCGTGGCGGATACTGGCCCCTATGGCTTACGACGATCTCCGCTCGCTGCTCAGGGCCCTCGAGCGCGAAGGCGACCTCAAGCGCATCAAGGCCGAAGTCGACCCGTACCTGGAGGTCGGGGAGATCGTCGACCGGGTGAACAAGGCAGGGGGTCCGGCGCTTCTCTTCGAGAACGTCAAGGGCTCCTCGATGCCGCTCGCGATGAACGTCTTCGGGACCGACCGCCGACTCCTCAAGGCCCTCGGCCTGAAGTCCTACGGCGAGATCAGCGAGAAGATCGGCGGGCTGCTCAAGCCCGAGCTTCCGCACGGTTTCGTCGGTGTCCGCGAGGCCTTCGGCAAGCTCGGGTCGATGGTCCACGTGCCGCCGAAGAAGGTGAAGTCGGACGCCGCGCCCGTGCAGGAGGTCGTCCTCACCGGGGACGACGTCGATCTCGACCTCCTTCCCGCGCTCTTCACCTGGCCGAAGGACGGCGGCTCCTTCTTCAACCTGGGTCTCACGCACACGAAGCACCCGGAGACGGGGATCCGGAACCTCGGGCTCTACCGGCTCCAGCGGCACGACAAGCGCACCATCGGCATGCACTGGCAGATCCACAAGGACAGCCGCAACCACTACGCCGTCGCCGCCGCGAAGGGCGAGCGGCTGCCGGTCGCGATCGCCTTCGGCTGCCCGCCGGCCGTCACGTACGCCTCCACGGCGCCGCTGCCCGGCGACATCGACGAGTACCTCTTCGCCGGCTTCGTGCAGGGCAAGCGGATCGAGATGGTCGACTGCAAGACCGTCCCCCTCCAGGTGCCCGCGCAGGCCGAGGTCGTCGTCGAGGGCTGGCTGGAGCCGGGCGAGATGCTGCCGGAGGGGCCCTTCGGCGACCACACCGGTTTCTACACGCCGCAGGAGCCCTTCCCCGCGCTGAAGATCGACTGCATCACGATGCGCAAGCGCCCGCTGCTCCAGTCGATCGTCGTCGGCCGGCCGCCGACCGAGGACGGTCCGCTCGGCCGCGCGACGGAGCGCTTCTTCCTGCCGCTCCTCAAGATCATCGTGCCGGACATCGTCGACTACCACCTGCCGGAGTCGGGCGGCTTCCACAACTGCGCGATCGTCTCCATCGACAAGAAGTACCCGAAGCACGCGCAGAAGGTCATGCACGCCATCTGGGGCGCGCACATGATGTCGCTGACCAAGCTGATCATCGTGGTGGACAAGGACTGCGACGTCCACGACCTGCACGAGGTGTCCTGGCGGGCGCTGGGCAACACCGACTACGCCCGTGACCTCACGGTCGTCGAGGGGCCGGTCGACCACCTCGACCACGCCTCCTACCAGCAGTTCTGGGGCGGCAAGGCGGGCATCGACGCCACGAAGAAGCTGCCCGAGGAGGGCTACACCCGCGACGGCGGCTGGCCGGACATGGTCGAGTCGGACCCGGCGACGGCCGCCCTCGTGGACCGCCGCTGGAAGGAGTACGGGCTGTGACCACGGCCGCCGTGCCCGGCGCCCAGCCGGGGCGTACGAAGGCGTTCCTGCGCCTCGTGATGATCGAGCACTCGGTGTTCGCGCTGCCCTTCGCGTACACCGCCGCGCTCACCGCGATGTACCAGGTCGACAAGAACATCCACTGGTGGACGCTGTTCCTCGTCACCGTCTGCATGGTGGGGCTGCGGACCTTCGCCATGGCCTGCAACCGGATCATCGACCGCGAGATCGACGCCCGCAATCCGCGCACCGCCAACCGCGAGCTGGTGACCGGTGCGGTGTCCGTGCGGTCGGCGTGGACCGGGGCCGGGATCGCCGTCGTCGTCTTCCTCGGCGCCGCGGCCCTGCTCAACCCGCTCTGTCTGGCCCTCGCGCCGCTCGCCGTCATCCCGATGGTCGTCTATCCCTACGGCAAGCGGTTCACCAACTTCCCGCACGCCATCCTGGGCCTCGCCCAGGCGATCGGGCCCATCGGCGCCTGGCTCGCGGTGACCGGCGAGTGGTCCTGGGACGCGGTCGTCCTGGGCCTCGCGGTGGGCGTCTGGATCGGCGGCTTCGACCTGATCTTCGCCTGCCAGGACGTGCAGGCGGACCGGGCCGGCGGCGTCATGTCCGTACCGGCCCGCTTCGGGATCCCGGCCGCGCTGTGGGGCGCCCGCGCCTCCGCGGTCGTCACCACGGGCCTGCTCGTCTGGTACGCCCTCGCGACCGACGCCGGTCTCTTCTTCTGGGTCGGCCTCGTGATCGTGGCGGCCGCCTTCTGCTACGAGCACTCGATCGTGAAGCCGCACGACCTGTCGCGTCTGAACCGGGCGTTCTTCACGGTGAACGGGTTCATCGGCATGGCGCTGTTCGTGTGCGCCCTGCTCGACCTGCTGGTCCGCGGGCTCACCCCGTAGTCCCCTCCCCGCCCGGGGGCGGAGCGGTGAGCCGCGCCCGGGCCTGGCTTTTCCCGGCCGGATAGGCTCTCTGTCGTGGAGTCGCAGGAGATGAAGAGTCGTCGGCCCTGGGTGGTGGGGGTTTCCGGGGCGTCGGGTACGCCGTACGCCGCCGCCGTACTGCGGGGCCTCCTCGCCGCCGGGGAGAGCGTCGACCTCGTCGTGTCGCGGGCCTCGCGGCTCACGCTGCTCGACGAGACGGGCATCTCCTTCCGTGACGCGCACTGGCGCGAGGACCTGGCGGTCTGGCTGGCGCGGGGCGCGGACGGGAAGCCGGACACCTTCGACGTGTCGGACGCCCTCGACGACGTGCGGTACTGGGCGGCCGGTGACCTGGCCGCGGGGCCGTCCTCGGGGTCGTACCCGGCGAAGGGGATGCTGGTCGTGCCGGCCTCGACCGCCGCGGTGGCGGGAGTGGCACTGGGGCTTTCGAAGGACCTGCTCCAGCGGACCGCGAGCGTCACCCTGAAGGAGCGGCGGCCGCTGGTCGTCGCCGTGCGGGAGACCCCGCTGAACGGACAGACGCTGAAGCACATGGTGGCGCTGGACGAGGCGGGAGCCGTGGTGCTGCCCGCCTCTCCGGCGTTCTACGCGGGGGCGACGCACATCCAGGATCTGGTGGACTTCGTCGCCGGGCGGGTGCTCGACGCGGCAGGGGTGCCGCATCGGCTGTACCGCCGGTGGGAGGGAGAGCTCGGTGGAGCGACCCCCCGGTCGGATTAGCGCTTCTTGGCGTGCTTCTTGTCGGCACGCTTCGACGCGGCGGTCGGCTGGTGGGCACGCGAGCGGTTGGCCAGGTCCTGCAGCTCGCGCATGCGTGCGTAGGCCATCTCGATCGTGTACACGGTGAACACCACTCCTGAAAGATCGTCTTTGATCAGCTGAAAGATTCACAGGGCGTCTCCCCTGTGTACCTTAGATTCTATACCTAAACTCGCGGTATCGCTGGACAATGGAAGGCTTCATACCTATGGACGCCGTGGACAGGCAGCTCATCCAGGCTCTGCGCGAGAACGGTCGTGCCTCGTACGCCGAGCTCGGCCGGCTCGTCGGGCTCTCCGGCCCCTCTGTCACCGACCGCATCAACCGCCTTGAGGCGGCCGGAGTCATCACCGGCTACCGCGCCACCGTCGACGCCGCCTCGCTCGGCCTCGGCGTCACCGCCCTCATCGGCATCTCCCTCTCCGACGCCGCGGACCACGAGGACGTGGCCCGCCGGCTCAAGGACCTCGCCGAGATCGAGGACTGCTGGTTCATCGCCGGCGACGACTCGTTCATGCTCAAGGTCCGCGTCAGCGACGTCGACGGCCTGGAGAAGACGATCCGCCGCCTCAGCGGCACCAAGGGCGTCTCCCGCACCCGCACGACGATCGTGCTCTCCACGAAGTGGGAGAACCGGGTCGGAGAGCTGCCCGAAGAGGGCTGAGAGTACGGTTGGGGAGCTTGGAACTTGTCAGACCTGGGAGGCGGCCGTACATGACTGCATCTATCAAAGATGTGGGCCTCAAGCGCGAACTTGAGCAGAAGGTCCGGGACGGTGAGCGGCTGAGCCGCGAGGACGGCATCGCCCTGTACGAGTCCGACGACCTCGCCTGGCTCGGCGGTCTGGCCCACGAGGTCCGGACCCGCAAGAACGGCGACGTGGTCCATTTCAATGTCAACCGGCATCTGAACATGACCAACGTCTGCACCGCCTCCTGCGCCTACTGCTCGTTCCAGCGCAAGCCGGGCGAGAAGGACGCGTACACCATGCGCATCGAGGAGGCCGTGCGCCTCGCGAAGGCGATGGAGAACGAGAACCTCACCGAGCTGCACATCGTCAACGGGCTGCACCCCAACCTGCCCTGGCGGTACTACCCGCGCTCGCTCTCCGAGCTCAAGAAGGCCCTGCCGAACGTCTCGCTCAAGGCCTTCACCGCCACCGAGATCCACCACTTCGAGACGATCTCGGGCATGTCCGCCTCCGACATCCTCGACGAGCTCATCGAGGCCGGTCTGGAGTCCCTGACCGGCGGTGGCGCCGAGATCTTCGACTGGGAGGTCCGGCAGCACATCGTGGACCACCGCACCCACTGGGAGGACTGGTCCCGGATCCACCGCCTCGCGCACGAGAAGGGGCTCAAGACCCCCAGCACCATGCTGTACGGGCACATCGAGGAGCCCCGTCACCGCGTGGACCACGTGCTGCGGCTGCGTGAGCTCCAGGACGAGACCGGCGGCTTCCAGGTCTTCATCCCGCTGCGCTACCAGCACGACTTCGTCGACATGCAGGACGGCAAGGTCCGCAACAAGCTCCAGGCGCGCACCACCATGGCGACCGGCGCCGAGGCCCTGAAGACCTTCGCGGTCTCCAGGCTCCTCTTCGACAACGTGCCGCACGTCAAGGTCTTCTGGGTCATGCACGGCGTCCAGACGGCGCAGCTCGCGCTCCAGCACGGCGCCGACGACATGGACGGCTCGGTCGTCGAGTACAAGATCACGCACGACGCCGACAACTACGGCACGCCGAACAAGCTGGGCCGCGAGGACCTCCTCGAGCTGATCCGCGACGCCGGCTTCCGCCCGGTCGAGCGGAACACCCGCTACGAGATCATCCGCGAGTACCCGGGGCCGGACGCGGAGCGGCGCGAGACGCCGCAGGCGATGCGGTTCTGAGGACGCGGGAGATGCGGTTCTGAGGACCCGGGAGATGCGGTTCTGAGTCCGCACGCGATGCGGTTCTGAGGACGGGCGGAGAAAGGGCCGGTGGGATCACCCACCGGCCCTTCTCTCATCCCGCCGTGTGCTCCACCGGGATCCACAGCTCCGCCGCGGCCGTCGTCCAGTCCGCCGAGGGCCGGACCGACAGGATCTCAGGGCCGGGGCGGCTCTCGTACGGATTGGACGGGAACCACAGGGTGAAGACGTCCCGCCACAGGTACTGGAGCGCTTGCGGGTAGGGGCCCTCGTTCTCGAAGACCGCCCAGGTCCCGGCCGGCAGGTCGAGGGTCTCGAAGCCCTCCGGGGCGGCGTCCGGCGCGCCCGTCACGCCGTACCAGTGGTCGAGCTCGGCGCCCTCCTCCCGGTCGCAGGTGAGGTGGACGACGGCCGAGACGAGCCCGGCGGGCACCCCGGTCGACAGTCCCGCGAGCCGGTCGAGGGTCTCCTGGCCGAGGCCCCGGATCTGGGCGGCGATCGCCGGGTTCTCCCCCTCGTGCACGAGGGGGACCCGGGCCCTGCTGCCGACGATCCGGAAGGCGTCCTTGGCCACGGTGCGGTACTTCATGCTGCTGTTCCCTTCGACGACGAGTCGGAAGGACATCCGCGGCTGGGCGTTCAACGCGGCCCCCCTGCGGCGGGCCTCGCCGGGGCCGACCCCGTGTACCGCGCGGAACGCGCGGGCGAAGGCCTCCCCGGAGCCGTAACCGTGGCGCACCGCGATCTCCAGGAGCGTCCGCTCCCCGGCGAGCACCTCGGCGCCCGCGACGGTGAGCCGCCGGCGCCGTACGTACTCCGACAGGGGCATGCCGGCGAGCGCCGAGAACATCCGCCGGAAGTGGTGCTCCGAGGTCGTCGTGATCCGGGCGAGTTCGGCCGGGTCGAGGTCGCCGTGGAGCTCGGTGACGAGGTGCTCCTCGATGTGGTCGAGTGCCTGGTTGAGCCGCTCCAGCACGTGGTCCGTCCTTCCCTTTCCTTGTCCTCACCGTAGGAAGGGGCCAGGAGCCCGGACCCGACATCCTGTGTCCGGTCCGGTCGGGTCCTGTGCGGTCCTGTCAGGTGAGCGGCAGCAGCATGATGATGTCGTCGCGGTCGTCCCCCGGGGCGACCCGGATCGCGTCCGGGACGCGGCCGACCTCCTTGTAGCCGCACTTGGCGTAGAAGCCGTCGACGCCGGTGCCGCCCCGGCAGGTCAGCCGGACCGCCTCGATGTCCTCGAAGCCCTCGGCGGTACGGGCGGTGTGCTCGACCGCCGCCATGAGGTCGCGGCCGTATCCCCTGCCCTGGTGCCGGGGGTCGACCATCACCGTGTAGAGCCACACCCAGTGCTTCATCAGGGGATGGGTGTTGAAGGTGAAGAACGCGGTGGCGGCGACCGCGCCGTTCTCGTCGCGGCCGACGAGCAGTCGCGTACCGCCCTCGCTCATCGCGACGAGGTGCTTGAGCAGCGAGGGGCGGATCTCGTCGGGAGTGACGGGCGGGACGAAGCCGACCGCGCCGCCGGCGTTGGAGACGTCGGCCCAGAGGGAGAGCACGCCGTCGCGCAGGGCGGGGTCGATCGCCGGATCCACCTCGAACGTAAGGGTCATGGGGTGAGCTTAGCTATTACCCGCGAGGTGCTCAAGAGGGATCCCGGGGGTGGTCGAGAGGCCCGGCCCCGGAGCGTCCCCGGGGTCGTGCTTCACTGGAGGGGCTCTTGTCCCGTATGGGATCTTGGGAACTTTTCGGAACGTCGGAACGGAAGAGTGGGCTGACATGCTCCGCTACACGCTGATGCGTCTCGGCATCTTCGCCGGATGCTTCCTCGCCCTGTGGGGTCTCGTCTACATCGAGGTGCTGCCGCGCGGCCTCGGCGACTCGAACCTGCTCTGGGTCCTCGTCCTCGCCATCGTCATCTCCGCCCCCCTGAGCTTCGTCCTGCTGCGCAAGGTGCGTGACGAGGCGAGTGCCGAGGTCGTGGCGAAGGTCGACCGCGCGAAGGGCCGTCTGGCGGCGAACCGGTCCCAGGAGGACTAGTCCACCCCACGCGCCGCCTGTAAAGGCTGCGTAAGCTTGCTCACAGATCATCCGCCCCGGGCGGGAGCTTCCAAGGCTCCCGCCTGGGGCGTTCTGCGTTTCGGAGGCGAAAGGGGGGTTCTCGTACCCCAAAGAAGGGCTTTGAGGTTCTCAAAGTTCAAGTGTTAACGTGTTCGACATGACGACAGCTGTGCGCCCCTCTCATGCCGCGAGCACCCCGCTCGTGGCGCGCCTGCACGTCGATCTGTGCCGCTGTATGTCCGCGGTCTGTTGCCGCGGGGTCTGACCCGGCATCATGCAGCGGCCCGCGTGAAAGCGCGTGTGTGCCGCACCCCCGTCCCGTATTGCCCGATACGCACCTGTGGAGTGTGTCTGTGTCCGCGTCCGCGACCACACCCGAGAAGCAGTCCCCCGCTTCCTCGCGCATACCGAAGATCCCCTTCTGGGCCCAGATCATCGCCGGTCTGGTCCTCGGCGCCCTGCTCGGCTGGATCGCCCGCAGCCAGGACGTCTCCTGGCTGAAGGAGACCCTCGGCCAGGTCGGCGACATCTTCGTCCAGCTCCTGAAGCTGGCCGTCGCCCCGCTCGTCTTCTTCGCGATCCTGGTCTCGATCACCAACCTGCGGAAGGTGAACAACGCCGCCAGGCTCGCCACCCGCACCCTGCTCTGGTTCATGATCACCTCGCTGGTCGCGGTCGCCATCGGCCTCGCCATCGGCCTGATCACCAACCCGGGCGCCGGCACCGGCCTCACCCCGCAGGACGGCAAGCTGCCGAAGCGCGAAGGCTCCTGGATCGACTTCCTGACCGGCATCATCCCGACGGACGTCATCACGCCCTTCACCGAGCTGAACGTCCTTCAGATCGTCTTCATGGCCGCAGTCGCCGGCATCGCCGCCCTCAAGCTCGGCGACCGTGCCAAGCCGATCCTCACGCTCTCCGAGTCGATCCTCGAGCTGCTCCAGAAGGCCCTCTGGTGGGTCATCCGCCTCGCCCCGCTCGGCACCGTCGGCCTCATCGGCTTCGCCATCGCCGACTACGGCTGGGACCTGATCGGCAAGTACGCGACCTTCACCGCCGACGTCTACATCGGCTGCGCCCTGGTCATGTTCGGCGTCTACCCGCTGCTGCTCGCGACGGTCGCCAAGGTCAACCCGATCCAGTTCTACAAGGGCGCCTGGCCGGCCATCCAGCTGGCCTTCGTCTCCCGCTCCTCGGTCGGCACGATGCCGGTCACCCAGAAGGTCACCGAGCGCCTCGGCGTCCCGAAGGAGTACGCCTCCTTCGCCGTCCCCTTCGGCGCGACGACCAAGATGGACGGCTGCGCCGCGATCTACCCGGCGCTCGCCGCGATCTTCATCGCGCAGATCTTCGACGTGCAGCTCGGCATCGGTGACTACCTGCTGATCGCCTTCGTCTCGGTCATCGGCTCGGCGGCCACCGCCGGCCTGACGGGCGCGACGGTCATGCTGACCCTCACCCTCTCCACCCTGGGCCTCCCCCTGGAGGGCGTCGGCCTCCTCATGGCGATCGACCCGATCCTGGACATGATCAGGACGGCCACGAACGTGGCGGGCCAGGCGCTCGTCCCGGTGATCGTCTCCGCCCGCGAGAAGATCCTGGACCTCACGGCGTACGGGAACGCCTCGGCGTCGCCCATCGACGACCTGGTCGAGACCCGCGAGAGCCAGGAGAAGGTCGCGGTCGCGGCCTGACCCTCGCCGCACACACACCTTCCGTGCCCCCTGCCCCCGTCGGGCAGGGGGCACGTAGGCTTTCGGCGGGGCAGCCAGTGGATCTTGGGAGCAGGGGTGGGCCGCCATGGCCGGTGGTGCTAAGGCGCGGCGGTTGCCGCGGGCCGTGCGGGAGCGGCAGATGGTGGACGCGGCCGTGCGGTGCTTCGCGCGGAACGGGTACCAGGCGGCTTCCATGGACGAGATCGCCGAGTCGGCCGGGGTGTCGAAGCCGCTCGTCTACCTGTATCTGAACTCCAAGGAGGAGCTCTTCACCGCGGTGATCCGGCGGGAGGCGCAGGCCCTGCTCGGGGTCGTGGCCGAGGCGGTCGTCGACCGGACCGCGCCGCCCGACGAGCGGTTGTGGGCGGGGCTGATGGCCTTCTTCACCTTCGCCGCCGACCATCCGGACTCCTGGACGGTGCTCAGCCGGCAGGCGAGGACGCACGGGGAGCCGTTCGCCGGGGAGGCGGCGCGGATGCGGGAGGAGATCACGGCGTTCGTCGCGGGGCTGATCGGTGAGGCGGCGCGGGAGGCGCCGGGCGCTGCGGGGATCGGCGGGCGGGACGTCGATGCGCTCGCGCAGGCGCTCGTCGGGTCCGCCGAGTCGCTGGCGAGCTGGGCCAACGAGACTCCGGGGGTGACGGCGAAGGAGGCGGCCGCGACGCTGATGAACTTCGCGTGGTCCGGTCTGGGGAACCTCATGAAAAGCGAGCGCTGGTCTCCCCGTTGACGCTTACCTCGCAGTAAGGTTACCGGCTGGTCAAGGTAGTTGCAGGGTATGCAACGTACCGGCGTGCGGCGGTGGTTCACCGTCGCGCGGTGACAGTTGACCGACGCACGACCTCAGTTCACCGACGCACGACCTCAGTTCATCGCGCAGACCGAGGAGCCGCACGTGTCCGTCGTCACCGCACTGTCCGAGAGCGAACCGGTCGAACCGCACAAGACCCTGGTGGACGGGGTCGTCCGCGAGGTCTCCGTGCCCGCGCTCGTCCCCGCGATCCGCCGCGGCTCGCTCGCCGACCTGCCGTACGACAACGCCCGTCAGGACCCCGGGGCGGTGCTCTTCTCCCGCAAGGGGCCGGACGGGGGGTGGACCGATGTGACCGCCTCCGCGTTCGCCGCCCAGGTCCACTCCGTCGCCAAGGGACTCATCGCGCACGGCCTGCGGCCGGGGGACCGGCTCGCCCTCATGGCGCGGACCACCTACGAGTGGACCCTGCTCGACTTCGCCGCCTGGGCCGCCGGGCTCGTCACCGTCCCCGTCTATCCGACCTCCTCCGCGTTCCAGACGCGCTGGATCCTCCAGGACTCCGGCGCCGCCGCCTGTGTCGTCGAGGACCCGGCCCAGGCCCGGCTCGTCTCCGCCGAGCGGCGGCAGCTGCCCGGCCTCGCCCATCTCTGGGTCCTGGACACCGGTGCCGTCGACCAGCTCCGTACGGCGGGCGCCCGGGTCGCCGACGAGGCCGTCACCGCCCGGCGCGGACTCCTCACCCCGGAGACCCTCGCCACCCTCATCTACACCTCGGGCACCACCGGCCGTCCCAAGGGCTGCGCCCTCACCCACGCCAACTTCTTCGCCGAGGTGGACAACGCCGTCCGGCTCCTCCACCCGGTCTTCGTCTCCGAGCACAAGGACCCGGCCGCCACCCTGCTCTTCCTGCCGCTCTCCCATGTCTTCGGGCGGATGGTGGCCATCGGCTGCATGCGGGCCCGGGTCCGTGTCGGGCACGCCCCCTCGGTGGAGGGCCAGGAGCTCCTCGACGATCTCGCGGGGTTCCGCCCCACGTTCCTCCTCGCCATCCCGTACGTCCTGGAGAAGGTCTTCAACACCGCCCGCGCCACCGCCGAACGCGGCGGCAAGGCCGCCTCCTTCGACCGCGCCGCCCGGATCGCCCGCCGGTACGGCCAGGAGGCCGCCCCCTCGCTCTCGCTGCGGGCCGCGCGGGCGCTCTACGACCCGCTCGTCTACCGGCGCATCCGGGCCGCGCTCGGCGGCCGGGTGAAGTACGTGATCTCCGGCGGCTCCCCGCTCGGCGCGCGGCTGGCCGAGTTCTTCTCCGGGGCGGGCGTGGAGGTCTTCGAGGGGTACGGCCTGACGGAGACCACGGCCGCGTCGACGGTGACCCCGCCCCGGCGGCCCCGTACCGGCACGGTCGGCTGGCCGCTGCCCGGCACGTCGGTCCGGATCGCCGGCGACGGGGAGGTCTGGCTCAAGGGCGGTCATGTCTTCGCCGGGTACTGGGACGCCCAGCGCGGGGCGGCCGTGCCGTACACCGACGACGGCTGGTTCCCCACCGGGGACCTGGGGTCCCTCGACGCGGACGGCTATCTGCGGATCACCGGCCGGAAGAAGGACATCCTCATCACCTCGGCGGGGAAGAACGTGGCCCCGGCCCCGCTGGAGGACTGGCTGCGCGCCCATCCGCTGGTCGCCCAGTGCGTGGTCGTCGGCGACAACCGCCCGTACGTCACGGCCCTGATCACCCTCGACCACGAGGGCCTGACGCACTGGCGGCGGATGCGGCACAAGGACCACCTGGCGCTCTGGGAGCTGACCCGGGACGAGGAGCTGCTCGCCGCCCTGGGGCGTGCGGTGGACGATGCCAACCGGCTCGTCTCGCGGGCGGAGTCGATCCGTGACTTCCGGGTCCTGAACGCCGAGTTCTCGGAGGGCTCGGGCCATCTGACGCCGTCCCTCAAGCTCAAGCGGCGGGCGGTGCTGCGGGACTTCGCCCGGGAGATCGAGGAGATGTACGACTCCGGGGCGGCCGAATAGCGGTCACGGCCAGAGGAGTTCGCGGGTCCAGCCCCGGTCCGTGCGGCGGTAGCGGAGGCGGAGGTGGCGGCGTCGTGCGTCGCCCTGGAAGAACTCGACCTCGGCCGGCTCGACGAGGTAGAGCGTCCAGGTGGGGGCGGGGGCGTCCGGTTCCGCCTCGGCCCGGCGCCAGGCCTCGGCGCTCGCCTCCGCGAGGGTCTCCGGGGTGTCGAGGAGCTCGCTCTGCCGGCCGACCAGGGCCGAGGCGAGGGCGCCGGTGGAGCGGGCGTGGAGGTCCTCGTACGCCTCTTCCGGCGTCCCGGTGGTGACGTGGCCCCGGATCCGGACCTGGCGGCCCTGGACCGGCCAGTAGAAGCCGAGCGCGGCCTCGGGGCGGGCGGCGAGCTGGCGGCCCTTGGCGCTGGTGGCGTGGGAGGCGAAGTGCCAGCCGCGCGCGTCGGCGTCGTGCAGCATCACGGTGCGGACGTCGGGCCTGCCGTCCCCGTCCACGGTGGCCAGGGAGAGGGTGTGCGGCTCGGTCTGGCCGGCCGCGACCGCCGCCGTGAACCAGTCGTGGAAGAGGGGGAGCGGCTCGGGCGGGGTGCCCGCCGGGTCGAAGGCGGGCAGCTCGGTGTCCCAGACCTTCAGGGAGCGCAGGGCGTGGTGGAAGTCGGTCATGAGGCCACGGTAGAGCGCGGGGCGGGGGCGCCGGGGGTGCTGCCCGTGAGCGGCGTCCGGTAGTCCACCAGCGGGACGGCGTTCGCCGCCGCCTGGATCTCGTCGCGGATCTTCTTGGCGATGAGGTTCTTCCACGGGGTCTTCGGCAGCGTGCGCACCATGAACATGCGCAGCGCGATCTTCCACCGGGAGCCGACGGTCATCTCCTTGACGAAGCCCTCGGCCATCCTCTGGTTCCGCTCCACGCCGGGCCGCAGGTGCGCCTCGTAGCGTGCGAAGGCGACGCGGTGGTCGCCGCCGGCCCGGGCCAGTTCGCCCGCCAGGACGTACGCGCCGGTGAGGGCGAGTCCGGTGCCCTGGCCGGAGGCGGGGGAGGAGCAGTGGGCGGCGTCGCCGATGAGGACGACGCGTCCCTTCGACCAGCGGTCCATCTCGATCAGGGAGATGGAGTCGAAGTAGAGGTCGTCGGCGTCGGCGGCGTGGCCGAGGAGGCGGGGGATCTCCCAGCCGTCGCCGGCGAAGGACTCGGTGAGGTGGCGGCGCTGGGCGGTGATGTCCCGGTGGTGGTACGGGAGTTCCTCGGGCGAGGAGAAGATGAAGAGGTTCTTGGCGTCGGTCTCGCCGGCCGAGCTGTAGACGCAGACCAGCTTCCCGGGCAGCGCGTGGTAGGTCTCCCAGCGGTCGAGGCCCAGGTGGTTGGGGGCGGTGAAGATGGAGACGTACGCGCCGAGGTGGCGCTTGAAGCGCTTCTCCTCGCCGAAGACCAGGCGTCGGGTGTGGGAGTGCAGTCCGTCGGCGCCGACGACCAGGTCGAAGCGGCGGACGGTGCCGCTCTCGAAGGTGACGGTGACGCCGTCGGCGTCCTCGTCGAGGGTGGCGATCGAGTCGTCGAAGAGGTACTCGACGTCGTCGCGGGTCCGCTCGTGGAGGATGCGGGCCAGTTCGCCTCGCATGATCTCGTCGTCCCCCTCGACGCGTCCGCCGAAGATGTCGGCGGACAGCTCGCCGATGGTGCGGCCGCGGTCGTCGACGTAGGAACCGCCGCGCATGTCGGTGGAGTTGGCGCGGATCTCGTCGAGGATCCCCATCCGGCGGCAGACCTCGATCGCGGTGCCGCGGATGTCCACCTTGTAGCCGCCGGTGCGGAGTTCGGGGGCGCGCTCGACGACGGTGGGGGTGAAGCCGTAGCGGTGCAGCCAGAGGGCGAGGGCGGGGCCGGCGACCGAGGCGCCGGAGATGAGGACGGTCTTCGCGGAGGTGTGCGCGGAAGGGTGCGCGGAGGTGTTCGGGGCGGCGTGCGGGGTGCTGTTCGCGGTGCTGTTCACGGCAGGACTCCTTGTCGGTGGCTGCGGGCCGTTCCCCTGCCCGCGGACATGACTATACGGATGTCCTACACGCTTGTCTATGACGCTTGTATAGATTCCTGGGCGCGGGTCACGAGCGGCCCAGGACCACCGTCCCCGACGAGCAGAACCAGCCCCCCGTGCCCGACGCCACCGCCACCTCCGGCAGGCTTCCGTCCGGCCGCCGCACCTGGAGCCCGGGCGCCTCCCCGCGCAACTGCCGTACGGCCTCCACCAGCAGGAAGAGCCCCCGCATCCCCGGATGGCAGGCCGAGAGCCCGCCGCCGTCCGTGTTCACCGGAAGCCGGTCCTTCTCCTGGACGAACGCCCCTCCCTCGCCCTTCGCGCAGAAGCCCAGGTCCTCCAGGGTCACCAGGGTCATGTAGGTGAAGGCGTCGTAGACCTCGGCGAGGTCCACGTCCGCCGGGGTCACGCCCGCCCGCTCGAAGGCGAGCCGGCCGCTGACCGCCGCCGGGGAGACCGTGAAGTCCTCCCACTCCGACATCGTGGTGTGGGAGACGTGCTCGCCCGTGCCGAGCACCCAGACCGGAGCCTTGCGGCAGTCCTGGACGTACTCCTCGGCGACCAGCAGCACCGCGCAGCCGCCGTCGGAGCGCAGACAGCAGTGCAGCTTGGTGAACGGGTCCGCGATCATCGGCCCGGCCAGGACGTCGTCCACGGTGATCGGGTCGCGGAACATCGCCTCCGGGTTGAGGGCCGCGTTCGCCCGCGCCTGTACGGCCACCTCGGCGAGCTGCTCCAGGGTCGTCCCGTACTCGTGCATGTGGCGGCGGGCGGCCATCGCGTACTTGGCGATCAGGGTGTGCCCGTACGGCACCTCGAACTGGAGCGGGCCGCGGGCGCCGAACGACAGGTTCGCGGTGCGCCGCCGGGCGCGGATGTCGGCGCGCGCGGTGGAGCCGTACACGAGGAGGACCGCGTTCGCGTGGCCCGCGGCGATCGCGTCGGCGGCGTGCCCGGCCATGACCTCCCAGGTCGCGCCGCCGACGGCGGTCGAGTCCACCCAGCGGGGCCGGAGCCCGAGGTACTCGGCGACCTCGACCGGGGCGAGGGTGCCGAGGCCCGCCGAGGCGAGGCCGTCGATCAGCGAGCGGTCCAGTCCGCTGTCCGCCAGCGCGCGCCGGGCGGCCTGGGCGTGCAGGGCGTAGGGGGTGGCCTCGTCGACCCGGCCGCAGTCGGCGAGGGCGACGCCCGCGACGGCGACGCGACGGGGGCGGGGGCCGCGGGCGGTGGTGCGTGCGGTGGCGCCGGCGGTGGTCGGCGCGGCGGCGGGCGCGTCGGGCTGCGCGAGGGTCGGCACGGTGGTCGGCACGGTGGTCGGCACGGTGGTCGGCATGAATCTGACGGTACATCAGATTCATCTGAACGGAACCGGCGTGACTCTGGCAACCGGCCGGGCGCGGGCCTAGCATGACGCACCGTCAGAAACGGAGGGAGCCTCATGGACGCCTCGCTCGCCGTCCCGCTCACCGAGGAGCAGCAGGAGATCCGCCGCACCCTGCGCGACCTGCTCGCCGAACGGGCCGGACCGCAGGAGAACCGCGCGGCCGCCGCCACCCCCCAGGGATACGACCCCGACCTCTGGGCCCGGATGTCCGGCACCCTCGGCGTCGCCGGGCTCGCCCTCCCCGAGGAGTACGGCGGAGTCGGCTGCGGGCCCGCCGAACTCGCCCTCGCCTGCGAGGAGACCGGCCGGGCCCTCGCCCCCTCCCCGCTCCTCGCGACCACCGTCCTCGCCGCGCCGCTCCTCGCCGCCCTCGGCACCCCCGCGCAGCGCGCCGCACTCCTCCCCAGGCTCGCCGACGGCAGCCTGACCTGCGCCCTCGCCGTCCCCGGCGGCTCGCTCGCGCTCGCCCTCGGCCTCACCGGCGACAACACCGCCGAGGACTGGTCCGGCGGCGGCCGCGCGGGCGGCGTCCAGGCCCGCGCCGTCGACGGAGGCTGGCGGCTGTACGGCGAGGCCGCCCAGGTCCTCGACGGACACAGCGCCGGACTGCTGCTCGTCGCCGCCCACGCCGGAGGCTTCGCCCGCAGCCGCACCCTGCTCTTCCTCGTCCGGGCAGGGGCCTCGGAGGCCGACGGGCTGGTCCGCGCCCGGCAGACCACCCTGGACTCCACCCGCACCCAGGCCACCGTGCAGTTCAGGGACACCGAGGCCGAACTCCTCGGCGAGGAACCTGCCGACGTCCTCGGCGCGCTCGCGGTCACCGGCCGCGACGCCGCCGTCATGCTGGCCGCCGAGGCCGTCGGCGCGGCCCGGGAGGCCCTCGACCGGACCGTCGCCCACGTCGGCGCGCGCGAACAGTTCGGCCGGCCCGTCGGCTCCTTCCAGGCCGTCAAACACCGCCTCGCCGACCTGTACGTCCAGGTCGAGGCCGCCGGCTCCCTCACCTCCTGCGCGGCCAGGGAACCGGGACCCGGACCCGACAGCGGGCCGCTCGCCCTCGCCCACGCCCTGGAGGCGCTCCACGCGACCGCGGGCGAGTCCATCCAGCTGCACGGCGGCATCGGCTTCACCTGGGAGCACGAGGCGCACCTCTTCTTCAAGCGGGCGGCCTCCGACGAACTGCTCTTCGGGCCCGTGCGGCGGCTGCGCGCCCGCGCGGCGGAACGGACCGGACTCTTCGGAGAGGTGGCGGCGTAGATGCCCGTCGGACGCACACTGATGCAGAAGATGTCCTCGACCAGGACCTTCGCCCGGATCGGCCCGCACGTCGTGCCCGCCATGGACAAGGCCGTGCACCGGCTGACCAGGGGAAAGGTGCTGCTCAGCGCCCAGATGCTGCCCGGCGTCGTGCTCACCGCCCGGGGCGCGAGGAGCGGGCTGCCCCGGGTCACCCCGCTCGCCTGCATGCCGGAGCCGGACGGCGGCTGGCTGCTCGTCGGATCCAACTTCGGCCGCCCCGGGCATCCGGCGTGGACGGCGAACCTGCTCGCCCATCCGGACGTCGAGGTGAACTGGAAGGGCGAGGACGTCCCCGTACGGGCGCGGCTGCTCGCGGGGGAGGAGCGTGCGGAGGCGTGGCGTGCGGCGCTCGTGTTCTGGCCGCCGTACGCCACGTACCAGGCGCGGATCGAGCGCGAGATCAGACTCTTCCGGCTGACCAGGCGATGAGGCGGCACGGTCGGCGCTGCCCGCGGCCTGCTGCCCGCTGCCCGCGGCCTGCTGCCCGCTGCCCGCTGCCTGCTGACGGTGGCCCGTTGCCCGCGGCCTGCTGCCCGCATCTGGCGGGCCCCCGGCACGTGCGGCGGCGGTGCCGAGCCCGCCCGGACACGGCGACGCCGACGGCGGGGGGGGGGGGGGGGGCGCCCGCGGCGGCGGCGACAGGGGCGGGG
>NZ_JBHTSA010000052.1:0-57440 GCF_042795405.1 Streptomyces sp. NPDC056480
GGTCCATCGACCTGGCCCTCGCGCCGATTCGGTTGTTCAGCCGGATCCGGCCGCGCCGTTCACAAGGCGGGCTCCCTACTACCGTCCCCCGGTGTGCTCTCGGGGTACGCCGCCTTCAGCAGGTCCGCCAGGCGTCGGATTTCCGCAGGGTCCTCCGTCCCGGTAACAGTGATCCTCTGGGATCCCAGGCGAATGTCGACACCTTCCGTGGTGCCACGGGATCCGCACCATCGTCTGACCGCCTCGATCGCCGACGGCAGGGCGAGCGTGCTGGTCACCACCAGTGTCAGAATGTCGAGGGCGTCCCCGAGCGTGTCTTCCTTCGGTGCCTCCGAGATCCACCGGGCCCGACCGACGCCGCGCAGTTCGGCGTCCCGGGAGAGGAAGGTCCGGAGTCCGTCCGGAACCTTCGCGCCGGTCTCCGTGATGATGCGGAGTTGGACTTCGGTCATGACTGCCCCCATCTGTTGACCATGAGTTCCATGTGGTCTCCGTCCCGCCCGATTTGTCGCGACGGCACGGGCCAGCCCCGCTCCTGGCAACTGGTCCGCACATGACGGAAAAGTACGTCTGTGTTGATTACCGGCGGACCGCCCTGGATTCCGTCGGTCAGTGAGCGGATGATCTCGCCGGAAAAACTGGTGAAGTGGTCGCCGCGTGGAGCGCGTGACGCGTTGGTGGCGTCGGAGGATGTCATCACGTAGGTGCCCTCGATCCGTGAGGCACTGCTCAGGCCCGCGGACAGGGTGTCGAGCGCCGCCCCGCTGTAGCAGCTGTCGAGAACCAGTAGCCGCGAGCCGACCGGGGAGTCCGCGACCTGCTCGCGGATCCGGTCGAACTCCATGGCGGTCCATGCTTTGTGCTGGTTCGAGTCGACCAGACCGAGCAAGAGGCGTCCGTTCCGGGGATCGGTCCAGCCATGCCCGGCGTAGTAGATGAACAGACCGCCGGAGAGAGAATCGGCGGCGTCCATGGCGAGGTCGATCTTCTCGTGTACCTGCGCCGCCGACGTGGGATTCTCCACGGTGTGCACGTTGCCGTGCGGGATCCCGAGCCCCGTCAACGCCACCTCGGTGAGCGCCGACAGATTGTTCTTGATGGAGGGCACGGAGGGCAGGTGCGTGTAGTCGGACACGCCGATCAGCACCGCGGCTCCGGTCCTCCACCGTTCTAGAGGGCCCAATCGCCGTATCTCCGCCGCAGCGGTACGCCCTTCCTCGAAGGCTGGTGCCGGATCCTGAGGTGCCATCTCCTCGAGGAACTTGACTATGTGTCGTCGGATGTCGCTTCGTGGCTCGGCGCGGCCCGTGATCCATGCGCTGACTGCGGCCCTGGTTACGCCCAGTTCCGTAGCCAGACCTGACTGGGTCACACCCGCCCGTCGCAACTGCCTGACCAGCCAAGGGCCGAACGGGTCTCTTTGCTCCGTTGACGGGCGGGGTGGAGGACCCGGGACGTCGCGCCGGGACACCTGCGGCGGGGGCGCGGGCGCTATGCGCCTGGACGCTGGCGGTGGCGGCGCGGGAGTGCTGAATTTGGACACCGGCGGCGCGGCGGTAGAGTCAACCGCCCTGACAGCGGCGTCTTCCTCGGCACTCTCGCGCTGTGCTCGGTCCAGGAGACCGAGCCACTCCGCCTCGTTCAGCTCTTCGCCGGCCCATGCCTTCCATACGGTAACCACGGCGAGCGCCTCCCGTGTACGGTTTCGTGGGGGAACGCGGCAGTCGGAATATCGGGGAGTTGCCCAGTCTCGTATCCGGTGCGCCTTGAGGTCCCGCGCGCCGGGCAGGCTTCGGGCCAGGGCCTCGATGAGCAGAGAGTCGACGCCAGCCAGTTCGCCGTGACTGCGCCGAGCGCGTTCTGCTCGCTCCCGGAGTCCCCGCAATTCCGTGTACAGGTCAGCCCGTGCCGACACCCTCCACCCCCCGTACCCTCGTGGCGTCCTGATCTTCATTCTGCCACCGGGCGCGGACCTGCCCACGCAGCCGTTCGACCGGGTCAGTTGGTGGCCGAAGGTCGATTGGCTACACCTGCGTCCAGCTTGCTGCCGACGTCCAAATCGGCAACGCGGCTGTCTACCGCTACCTACTTGGTCGCCAGCAACTTCAAGGCAGTCCTCATCCTTCACCACGTCTCAACCAGATTCTGGGAAGAGCTCGGTGTGCACGGATCGCCAGCGGGGTCTGTGGAGCTTCCTCAGCAGATCGGCGCAGCGGTCGGGCCATCATGATGCCTGCGGGCTGCCACGGCAGGGCACGAGAGGCGAGGGGCGTTCCGACGATGTATGGTCCCAACCGACCCGACCGCGAGATGCTTTTCATAAGCAGCTCTCAGGCCGTGCGTCACACGCTTCGCCGGATGCTGGGGGTCAAGAGGTCGCAGGTTCAAATCCTGTCGTCCCGACCGTGCGGAAACGCAGGTCGGAGGCCGTTCTCTCATCCCATGGGAGAGCGACCTCCGTGTGTCTGGAGACGTGGTGGTCACAGTGTGGCCGCACGCGAGGACCGGGGCTCGTACGCCGTGGTGCTTATGGCGGATGGTGCGGGGGAGTGGAGCTTGTGGAGGGCTTCGTGGAAGCGGTGGATGTGGGGACGGGGTGGTCGCGGCCATGCGGGTCGGCCCGTACGGCCGGCCGTCTGCTCGGCTCCACTGAGTTCGGGAAAGGCGGTCATGAGAGGGTGAGCCCCGCGTAGTCCCACTGCTCGAGCAGCACCTCTGCGGGCAGCGCGCTGCCGTCGGGAGTCAGGCGCTGGACCGGCATGTCGCCGGAGGCGCATGCGAGCAGTTGCTCGCCGACAAGGTGAGGAACGAGTAGGGCTGTGGTGCCTGCCTGCCGGTTGAAGGCCACCTGGTAGGTGGCGATGACCGCTGCTTCCCACAAGGTGAGGGGGTCGCGTTCCGGCTCGCCGTGGTGAGTACGGGAGAGGGCGGGCGCCTTTACCGCCACCACCTGCCATTGTGTACTGACGGGGCGGCCGGCTTCTTCGCGTGCCTGGCGGATCCAGTCGGCGGTGAACCGGCGGAAGACGGCGTGGGCCTCGGGCTTCCCTTTACGGCGACGCCCGAAGGCGTCGCTGACGACGGTATAGACCGAGAAGTCGTGATCTTCCAGGCGGCGCAAGGACCAGATGGCTGGCCGGCTCCACTCGTACCACGCTCGCCGGAAGGTCTTCTCCGCCTCCGCTCCCAACCCGGCGAAGCCGGGATCGTCGGAGAACTTCGGCGTGGGCAGGACACGTACGGCAGCCGCCTCCAGCAGGCGGATCGGCTGCACGAGGGCCGCGAAGGCCCGACGCTCCTCGTCGAGGACCGTGGCGAGGCGACTCTGCAGGCCATCGGCCCAGGGGGCGAGGAAGGGGTACTCGGCCACGGCCTCGTTGCTCCGTGCCAGGTAGGAGTGCAGCCGACGCCAGTGCTCGTGACGTCGGGAGCGGAAGCTGCGGGCGCGCTCGTACCGCTCCCGTTCCTCGTCGCGCCCGGCCTCGTCGTCTTCCTCCTCGTCGTCGCTGGAGGCGCTGGCGTGGGGCGGGTACTCGCCGGCGGCGAGAGCGATGGCGGCGTCACGTTCGGCCTCGAGGTCCTCCTCGTCCTTGGACTCCCGATCGAGCCAGATGGCGAGCG
Source organism: Streptomyces sp. NPDC056480 (assembly GCF_042795405.1). Lineage (NCBI taxonomy): Bacteria > Bacillati > Actinomycetota > Actinomycetes > Kitasatosporales > Streptomycetaceae > Streptomyces > Streptomyces sp. NPDC056480. The sequence goes on from NZ_JBHTSA010000052.1 coordinate 3,622, forward strand.
AGTCCACCTCGCTCACAGCGGCGCCAAGCGGGAGGATGGGGCTGTCTGTGGGCAGAGGCCACCGACAGCTCGCGCAGAGCCGCTCCACGGCTTCGCCGAATGGGACGTCGATCTGGTTCAAAGAGGCGGCTGACCGCAGAGTGCGGCACTCGGGGTTTCCGTGGAGCTTGCCCTTGCCTGTTGCCGAGACGTGGCAGGCAAGGAGTATGTCCCGGGCTGGTCCCAGGGGAACCTCAGGTGTGAAGAGGGAACCGAGCATGACGTGGCGAAGCTCATCGCGAGTCGAGGACATGTCGGCAGGCTATGCGTGGGCACTGACAGTCCGCCGGTCAATCCGCCCTCTCCACCCTGCAGGACCAGAGATGCCAGAGCGTGCCTCGTCGCCAGGACGGTGATTCTGGGGACCAGTTGGGGACCACACGCTACGCGCGGTGGTGCACGATGCCTGCTTCCACGCACAACTTGCGCCCTGGGGGTCAAGGGGTCGCAGGTTCAAATCCTGTCGTCCCGACCATGCGGAAACGCAGGTCGGAGGCCGTTCTCTCATCCACGAGAGGACGGCCTTTCGTGCGTCCGGGGGCGCGGTGGTCGCAGTGTGGTCGCACGCCCGGCCCGGGGCCGGTTCGCCGCGGCACTGGCGGCGGGGGGTGCGGGGGAGCGGAGCCGGCCGAGGGCTGCATGGAGGCGATGGATGTGGTCGCGCGGTGGTCGCAGCCACGCGGGCCGGTCCGTACCGACATCCGTCTGTTCGGCTCCGCTGAGTACGTGGTCGATGGTGTCGACGGCCTGGTGCGCGGCCTGTTGGGTGAGGTGGCTGTAGAGGTTCGCGGTGGTCGACAGGGTGGAATGCCGCAGCGTCTTGGAGACCACGGTCAGCGGGACGCCCGCTGTAATGGTGATCGTGGCGGCGAGGTGGCGCAGGTCGTGGACCGTGACCCGGGGGACGCCGGCTTCCTCGGACAGCCGGTGGAGTCGGTCGAGCACCAAGTGTGGTCCGAGCGGCTGGCCGTTGGGACGGCAGAAGACCAGCCCAGTGAACGGATCACGTGGTTCGCCAAGGAGGGTTGGAGCGGATCGAGCCCGGCGGCGGAGGGCTGTGGCGACGCGGGGTGAGATGGCGATCCAGCCTCTGCTCGACCGGGTCTTCGGCGTGGTGATGACCAGGCGGTTGTTGTCGATGGCGGAGAGCGTGCAGCGCACGTAGAGCACGCCCTTGTCGAGGTAGACGTCGTTCCAGTGGAGGCCGAGGGCTTCGCCCTTGCGCATGCCGGTGCCAATCAGGACCTCGAACAGATCGGCCATCTCCGGGTCGGCCTGGTGGCAGTAAGCAAGGAAGTGGGCCGCCTCCTGCGCAGTCCATATCCGTCGCTCCGGCGACGGCGGTCGGCGCAGGACCGGGGGAGAGGCGGGGTTGTGGGGGAGGCGGTGCTGGCGGACGGCGTCGCTGAGCGCACTGGAGAGCGTGGCCAGGCACCGGTAGACGGTGGTACGGCCGCGGCCGGCGGCGAGCTGGCTGGTGGCGAAGGCCGAGATGTGGCGGTGGGCGAGCTGGTCGAGCTTGAGGGTGCCGAACGCGGGGACGAGATCGTTGCGGACGTAGTCCCGGTAGCGGGCCATCGTCGTCGGCTTCAGTACCAATGCTTTCGCCGCCAGCCATGCGTTCAGGTAGGCGGCGACGGTCTGGTTCGGGTCCGCGTCGAACCCGCCGGCCTCACCCTCGAGGAACCGGCGCAGTGCCTCTTCGGCCGAGACCTGGTTGGCGAAGCCGCCCCGGCGCACCGTCGTCCGACGGCGGCCCGGGGCGGGGACGTCGACGGCGAAGGTCCAGGTCCCCTGGGTGCTGTCGGCGAGCAGATGAGGGCAGCGGGCACCTACCTGGTGACGCTGGGTGTCTCTGCAGCCACAGCGGCGGTAAATGCGGCCGCGGCCGACGCTGGTACGCATGGCGATCGCCTCCACGAGGCGGGAAAGGTCCGACACCCTCATCCTGCGACCACACGCGACCGCCACACCCGCCAGAGAGGTCGTGACCAGCGGATTTCCCTTGTCTGCGCGCCAAGGGACCGCAGACGCTCAGCAGATTCTTCGTCTGCTGCTGGTACATCAGAGCCAAGCCGTTGACCAGCAGGATGCTGGCCTTGTGGTCCCAGGGTGAGGTCTGGTCCGGGAATGGTCCGGATCTTGGCCGCGCCGATGCCGCGAGGTTTCATTCGCCAGCGCTCACCCTCGTCGAATTCGGACGGGACTCCCGCACGATTGCCGTGCCACGCGGCGGCAGCATCCTGCGCCTGGTCGAGCCGGTCTGCTAGACCGACGGCACCGACATTCCTTCGGCCGTCCGGAAGCACTGCACCGGGCATGACCGCGCCGTCATCGTCACCGACGAGCAGACCCGCCCTGGCTGGCTCCCGTCCAACGCGGGAGCTACCGCGGAGGAATGCCCGAGACCCGGATCGACGATCTCATCCCGCAGATCGCGCCCATGCGTACCGCGGGGCCACGATGACGTCCGGCAGCGGCAACCGGCACGCTCTCGGCGGCCTCACCTACGCGGCGTTCCGCATGATCCCGCTCCTCGACGCCGCCTGGCCCTGGGAAGAGCAGCACCAGATCAAGCGCTGAGCGCAATGAGGCCGTCATACGGCACCATGCTCGTCATGGAAACCGCGACCCTCATGGCCGCAGTCGGCCGAAGCGCAACTAGCGCTGGTGCCAAGCGGCTGCTCAGCAACTACCGACCCTCCGGGGTCCCCAGGACGGGAAGCCCGGAGGACCGGGGCGGGGCATATCGCGCGTTCCTCGACGCTGCGTCCCGTCTCGCCAGCGCTTCACTCCGCGTGCACTTCATGATGTACGAGAAGGACGAGCCTGGCAGCGACGAGGTGCGGAGAACCGCCGATTCGATGCTCCTGGACCTCCATGTGCGCCTTCAGGCGGCACAGGATGACTTCAGCTCCGCCCTGCTTGGCATCGAGCTCTGCGGCGTCTCCTACGTAATCGAGGCGGCAGGGAACCTTGCTGAGGAAATCGGCAAGCTCCCCCAGGCCGGAGGGAAGGGGAAGAACGCGATTGAGGGGTACGACCACGCCGCCTATGAGGAGGCGGTAGAGGTGGCCAGGGGGGCGAGAGGGAAGTTCCTGGAGGCGGCACGGCACGACCTCGCGTACAACCCTAGTTGGTGGCAGTTCGCGCGCCGCTACAAGGAACGTCAGTTCAGGAAGCGTACTGAGGCACCAAGATAGGCACCCGTGGTAGCGCCGGTCACGTCGGCAATGCCGCTCGTGTCGACCGAAGAGCCTTGCGCCGCCTTCGATTGGTCCCGCGAATTGACCACCAGCTCGGCCGGTAGGCTTGCCACCACTGCGGCAGGTACCAGAGGTCATCCCTGACCGTGTCCACGAACGCCCGGTGCGCCTCGCCGACTTGATCGGCTGCCTTCCAGAACTCACCCTCGTCGCCAGAGACTAGGTCGAACATGCCGTTGACTGCGGTGAGCACAGCGTCGGCTGCCTCGAGAGGCTTCGGGTTCGCGACGACGCGCAGGTCCATGTACGTCTGGAGTGTCTCGGTCAGCAATCGGTGAAGGGGCTCCACCATCCCCTGCGCCTTCCTGGGGCTGATCCAGGCGGGGTATACGACCTTCACGAGCAGTCGCTGATGTTGAGCTTCGACCATCGCGGCTACGGTCGCCTGCTGGAAGCGGGCGTAGACCTGGCGCCGTTCTTCCCGGCCCCCGAGCTTGGTCCCTGTCTGTGACATCAGCTGCTTGGTGACGGCGCCTACCAGGGCGCGCGATGCTGCGGAGGCGGCGGCTCCGACTGGTTCGACCATGCCCGCATCCAACACCAGTTCGTCCTCAGGACGCAGCGGAATCGATGATCCATCTGTGGAGTCAGCAGGGGGCATGCCGACTGTCAGTGCCGTAGGGCATGCTGCCTGCTGTCACACTACGTTCAGAGGAGTGCAACGTGACCATGGTCAACACCCAGCCTCAGGACGGCGGAGGCGGACAGAGCGGAGCCGGCGGTTCGAGCGGGAGCGGCGCAGGAGGAACCTCTGACACGACCCGGGACTACCCGAGGAAGTTGACACTGAAGAGCCTCACGGCCGGCGCGAATCCGCGCAAGAAGCCGAAAAGTGGCGGCGCGTGACTGCCGGGAAGGTAGCGGCGGAATTCATCTCTCAGCAGCTGACGTATGTCCGGGCGCGCCGCGATAACATCGAGGCGCGGGCGGTTTCGCTCATTACCACGTCGGGTGCTGTGGCCAGTATCGGACTCGCGTTCTTGGGAATCCTGGCGCCCGGACGAAAGCTGTCGACTGTTCAGCTCGCCAGCGCATCCTGCGCGCTCACGGCCTTCATCTTCGCCTGCATCTGCGGACTCTTGGTGGTCAAGCCGCGGACCGCACCTGACGTCATCGAACCGAGCGATCTCCGAGTGATCATCGCTGAGGAACACTGGGAAGCCCCCGAGGGGCAGGCTCAGCGCGTCATTGCAGACGCGCAGGTGGACGTATTCGAGGAGACGACCAAAGCGATCAATGAAAAGGGGGTGTGGTTGCGTCGCGGATTCGTATTGGAGGTGGCTGGGATTGCGCTCTTGGGTATTACAGTCCTTCTGACAATCCGCAACCGGTGATGCCCTGCTGCGAGATCCGTGATCCGGCGCAATTAGGCTGTGATCAAGGAATTCGGTAAAGACGGTCGCCGGCTGGTCACGACCGCGATGGCGCCCACTCGCTCGGCATGAAGCCCGACTCGTTCCGCTCCTGGGCGCGCCGTCACGGCGTGACCGCCGCCGACTACCACCTCGCTGTCGGGAGCATAGGCAGGCCACCGCTCTCTGGGGTCTCGCCGACCTGCGGAAATCTGCCACGCATCATCGGTTCAATGGCACAGTAGTGCGTCACGGGGGCCAGCCGTCCGGCTGGGCCCCTGCGTGTTCGTGAGTTGATTCAACGGAACGCTTGTTTGATTCCGAAGGCGAGTTGGTGGGCTTGGGGCCATCCGGCCTCGATGAAGATGTCGCATATTTCGCGTAGGGCAGTCAGGTTTTCAGGGACCCTAAGGATGTCTCGGTGGTCGGCGAGGATGCGTTCCGCGAACTTGACGCAGGTGCTGACGGCGAGAGTGTCTGCCGTGTAGCCGCTTTGGGTTCCTGTCGTGGTGAGGATGTCCCGTACGCCGATGAGGGCCTGCTGCGGGCGTTGCTCCAGAACGTGCTCGTAGATCTGGACGAGGTGGTGGGTGACCTTCGCGATAGGGACCGCCATGACGACTCGCGACGCCGTTCGGTCTTTTTGTGACCGGCTAGAGATCTAGGGCTAGGCCGATTCCAGTCCGCGATGTACGTGGTGTTAGACGGCGAGATTGTCGTCTCTGAAGCGGCCGATTTGGCTAGTCGTAGATTCAAGGGTCGGCAGTGTTGAGAGAGCCCAGGCGGCTACCGGCTCCGATATATCATCGCGTTCGCAACTCGCGCGGCCGTTGCTGGACCGAAAGCCAGATCGATGCCGGGGTGAACCTCTCAGCCGGCGAACCCTGGCAGGTCTACGGGTAGGGGCTGGACTCCTCTTCAGCGCGATGACCCACGACCTGCACAACAAGTACGGGAAGTCCGTGCGCAGCGAGATCCGCCGGGCCTTCGAGCCGTTTCCGCTTGACGACTTCGAGATCTGCGCCCGGCAGCGTCACTCGGAGAAACGGGCCCGGGTATCCGCAGGGAGTCCGCCGCCGTCGATGGAGTCTCGCATGGTGGTCACGAGCGCCGTCGCCTGTTCGGTCAGCGCCTCGTCTTCGGTCTCGCCGAGTGCGGCGACCGCAGCTGTACAGAGCGAGATGGCCTCCTTCGGGTCCGTGGCCCACACGACCGACGAGAGAAGGAAGAGTGCCCTTCCCTCCCCATGGCGGTCGCGGGCCATCCGGAAGAGCGTGATTGCCTCACGGATTGCCTCGGTGGCCCGGTCGGGCTGCTTGAGCGTCGCCCACGCCTTGCTGAGGTTCATCAGCACCTTTGCCTGCGTGTGGGCGTCGCCGACCTCCTTCAGTAGGTCGCTCGCCTTCGTCAGCAGACGGGCGGCCTCGGTCGGTTCACCCGTCTGAAGTCGGATGGTCGCGAGATTGTTCAGGGCGAGGCCTTCGCCGCGCTTGTCCCCGAGGTCGCGACAGAGGGTGAGCGCCTCCTTGAGTACATCTGACCCGTCACCGAGTCCCCCCGCACGCAGCGCCGTGCTCAGATTGGTGAGGGCCATGACGACTCCATGACGGTCATCGGCCCTATGGAAGGCGTCGCGTGCAGCCGCGTGGGCGGCCGCGGCCTCACCCGCCCGTCCCAGTTCTCTGAGTGCCAGGCCGAGATTGTTCTGGGTGACCGCCTCCCCGTGCCAGTCACCAACGAGACGGCAGATCTCGATGTCTCGCTGGTACGCGCTCACCGCTTCCTCGTAGCGGCCCAACTCGTCCAGCGAGCGTCCGAGGTTGTTGAGCGCGGCAGCCTCACCCTGGAGATTTCCCGCCTTGCTCTGGAGGACAACGGCCCTTTGCAACAAGGGCACGGCCCGCTCGATGTCACGCATCTCGTGCAGGGTGCGTCCGAGATTGGTCAGTACTTCCGCCTCGCCTAGAAGGGACCCCTCCGCCGTGTAGATACGGAGGGCTTTTTCGTGTGCGGTGACGGCTTCGGGGAACCGGCTCAGTCCTCTGAGGGCGCATGCCCGTGCGTCAAGGAACGCGGCACGGAAGGCGGCAGGGTCGTTCTTGGAGCAGTGCTCCAGTGCGCTGTCGTACACAGCCGCCAACTCGGCGAAACCGTGACGCAGTTTGAGGTAATCGCCGATACGTCCCGCCATCGCCAGGATGACGTAGGGGTTGTGAGTGCCGGGCGTGGTGGTGAGGACCGCGACGAGGTTCGCCCGTTCCTCGTCCAGCCAGGAGAGTGCGGCGGTCCGGTCAGAGAACCTAGGCGCCAGAGACTGACCTGGGGAGAGGTGGTCGTGCGCCTCGTCCAGACAGTCCGCGTAGTGGCGTAGCAGCCGCTCCAAGGCGGCGGACCGACTTTCGGCAGTATGCTCCGTCCGCCCGGTCTCGTCCGCGTAAAGCCGGATCAGGTCGTGCATGCGCCACCGGCCGTAGGTGGCCGTACTCTGCACCAGATGTCCGCGCCCCAGGGCCTCCAGGAGCTCCTCGGCCGTGTCCGGGTCGACATCGCAGAGCCGGGCGGCGGACTCGGTGGAGACGTCGGGGCCGGGGTTGAGCGCGAAGAGCCGGAAGAGCCGTGCCTGGTCCTGCGGCAGGTGCCGGTAGGACAGTTCGAAGGCGGCTCGTACCGCGAGGTTCCCCCGACTCAACCGGCCCAGGCGGCGATGCTCGTCGTCCAGAGCCTGGGCCATCGAGGACAGCGGCCGGGCCGGCTGGTCTGCCAAGAGGGCGGCGACGATCCGCAGCGCCAGTGGCAGGTGCCCGCACTGCCGGGCGATGACCTCGGCCCTCTCCGGGGCATCATCGATCCGCGTGTCCTCCTCACCCCGGCTCGCTCGCAGAACGAGGCGTAGCAGGTCGACGGAGTCCACGGGATCGAGGACCGTTAGGTCGTGCAGGCGGGCGTCCAGGTCGGACAGCGTGTGTCGAGAGGTGATCAACACGGGGGTGCGCGCGTCACCCGGTAGGAGGAGTCGTACCTGCTCGCTGTCCACGGCGTCGTCGAGGACGATCAGAGTGCGTCGTCCCTGGTTGGCCAGGTCCTGTAGCGCCGATCGGTACAGTCGCGCACGGTCCTCGAGAGACACGGGGATGTGCTCGTGGTCGACGCCCAAGCCCCGCAGCATGAAGGCGAGCGCCTCGTCGGGACCCTGACGGCGAGCAGGGTCGTATCCGTAGAGTTCGACGGCGAGGACACCGTCGAACCATCCGTCCCGTGCATAGGCACGATGGGCAACCTGCCGCACCAATTCGGTCTTTCCGACGCCGGGGAGTCCGGCGACGACGTGGACCGACGGTCCCTCGCCGACGGCACCTGGGTCCAGCACCGAGAGCAGCCCGTTCACGGCGGTCTCCCTGCCGGTGAACGTGCCGGACGGGGCGGGCAGTCCCGAGAGGGCGGAGGGGGTCCGACGGCCAAGGTGGACGGGGGCGGCCTGCGCAGCTCCACCCACCGACGCTGCCGCAGCGTTGTCCTCCGACGGCATCACGCGCCGCAGCCCGTACTGCGGGAGTCGGTCTGCGAAGAATGCCGCGTCGAGGCAGGTTCCCAGGGAGTTGAGGAGAAGGTCGCCCAAGGCTAGTGCTGCGAGGCGGCCGGGAGCCCCGGTCAGGGCCTGTTCGGCGAGGGCTGTATTCACGGCAACCATGTCGCGCTCATCAGGCCACTCCACCCACAGGGCGCGGAGCATGCGCCACGCCGTTTCCGGTGCGCCGTAGATCCGGGGAGCCGCGAGTTCGTCGAAGGGGGCACGGAGTTCGTCCGTCAGCCAGTCACGGACGAAGGAGGAGAAGTCGTCGGACCGACGGGTGCGGTCACACAGTTCCTGGAGCGGCCGGGCCGGCACCATCGAGACGAAATGGAAGTCGTGCCCCGCTTCGGCGTGGGTGCGGAGGTGCCGCCAGATCCCCTTCGCGTCCAGGGCCGCGACGTTCCAGCTATTGGCGTTGCGGTTCTGACGCTTGACCTGGTGCACCTCGGTGCGCCCGCCGTGCCGGTACGCGAACTCGGTACCTTCGCCGAGGATTCCGTTCGGCTCAAGGGTGAGCGAATCGCCGTGCCCCAGGAGGACGTACAAGGCGTGCCTAATCGTCCAGGCGCCTTCGTAGCGGTTGCCGAACTTGTCCGTCTCACCACCCGGCCTCGGTACCACCGGTTCCCCCTGCCCCGCCCGCCGGACGACTCCGCGACCCCACCTCGTGCACGATCGCGTGCCACGTCACCGTACCTGGCGGCGCCGACAGTGGTGCCCGCACCGGACGGTCTCCGGAGCGTCCCTCGGCCTTTCACGACGAAGGCGGTTGCTCGTTGGAAGACAACAGGCACCAGCGCTCCCTCGCGCCAGAGCGACGGGCCGCTTTACCGATGCCAAGCGCAAGGCCTCCTCTTCAGATACTGGGTGAGGGGGCTGACGGGCCGCCAGCCTCGCACGCGCGGGGTGGACTGTTCAGTCAGGAGCCTGGTCGCCAGTGCAGCGAGTCTGGGGACCAGTTGGGTACCACACGGTGTACGCGCTGGTGCACGACAGGCCGGCATGTGGGGGTCAAGGGGTCGTAGGTTCAGATCCTGTCGTCCCGACTATGCGGAAACGCAGGTCGGAGGTCGTTCTCTCATCCGTGAGAGGGCGGCCTTTGGTGCGTTCGGGAGCGTGGTGGTCGCAGTGTGGTCGCACGACCGACCCGGGGCTGGTTTGCCAGGGTGCTGGTGGCGGGTGGTGCGGGGGAGCGGAGCCGGCCGAGGGCTTCGCGGAGGTGGTGGAGGTGGTCGCGCGGTGGTCGCAGCCATGCGGGCCGGTCCGTACGGCTGGCCGTCACCTCGGCGGCGCTGATTACGTGGTCAATGGTGTCGACGGCCTGGTGCGCTGCCTGTTGGGTGAGGTGGCTGTAGATGCTCGCGGTCGTCGACAGGGTGGAGTGCCGCAGCGTCTTGGAGACCACGGTGAGCGGGACGCCGGCGGTGATGGTGATGGTGGCGGCGAGGTGGCGCAGGTCATGGACCGTGACCCGGGGGGACGCCGGCTTCCTCGGACAGCCGGTGGAGCCGGTCGAGTACGAGGTGTGGCCCGAGCGGGCGGCCGTCGGGCCGGCAGAAGACCAGCCCCGCGAAGGGATCGTTGGGGTCGCCGCGGGTCCGTGCTGCTGAGCGTGCCCGGTGGCGGAGGGCGGTGGCGACGCGGGGTGAGATGGCGACCCAGCCTCTGCTCGACCGGGTCTTCGGTGTGGTGATGACGAGGCGGTTGTTGTCGATGGCGGAGAGCGTGCAGCGGATGTAGAGCACGCCCTCGGTGAGGTGGGCGTCGTCCCAGTGCAGACCGAGGGCCTCGCCCTTGCGCATGCCGGTGCCGATGATCACCTCGAACAGGTCGGCCATCTCCGGGTCGGCCTCGTGGCAGTGGGTGAGGAAGCGGGCCGCCTCCTCCGCGGTCCATATCCGCCGCTCCGGCGACGGCGGTCGGCGCAGGACCGGGGGAGAGGCCGGGTTGCGCGGGAGGCGGTGCTGGCGGACGGCGTCGCCGAGCGCGCTGGAAAGCGTGGCCAGGCACCGGTAGAGGGTGGTCCGGCCGCGGCCGGCCGTGAGCTGGCCGGTAACGAAGGCCGTGATGTGCCGGTGGGCAAGCTGGTCGAGCTTGAGGGTGCCGAACGCGGGGACCAGGTCGTTGCGCACGTAGTCGCGGTACCGGGCCATCGTCGTCGGCTTCAGCACCAGCGCCTTCGCCGCCAGCCAGGCGTCCAGGTAGGCGGCGACGGTCTGGTTCGGGTCCGCATCGAACCCGCCGGCCTTACCCTCGAGGAACCGGCGCAAGGCATCCTCAGCCGAGTCCTGACTGGCGAAGCCGCCCTGGCGCACCGTCGATCGACGGTGCGCCAGGGCGGGGACGTCGACGGCGAACCCCCAGGTCCCGTGAGTGCTGTCGCCCGCAGTCCCAGGCCCTGACCGCGCGGCCCGCCAGGCGACGAACACCGGCTCGATCAACGCCCAGCGGGCATCCGAGGCATCACTATGCTATAGGTCGATCACTCGTATACCGGGCAACGACTGCCAAGGCCTACAGTCACAAGAACATCGCTAAACACCAACTACCAAAATCGGATGCCCTCTTGCTGCGAGACACGAGCCACGTGGGCGCGGCATGATCAGTGCCGACGAGCAAGAGCGTCTCGAGGGGACTGGTCACATGCGGGATCTGGTGGTGGTGGTGCCGGGCATCATGGGCAGCGTCTTGTCGCGAGATGGCAAACCGGTGTGGTCTACGGAAACGGCTGCCCTGGTCCGCGGGCTCGGTGGCATTACTAAGACCCTTGCTGGTCTCGCCCTGCCTGACGACATTGGTGACAGCGCCCCGCACGGTCGGGAAGCGCTGAAGGCTCCGTACCTCATGCGGGGTTGGAGCGTATGGCCCGGGTCTCTCGTCGCGGAGGGGTACGCCAAGCTCCTGGATCACTTCCGGGAGCAGGAGACGGCATCCCGGGTCAAGGTCGTAACGATGCCTTACGACTGGCGCTTGTCCAACCGGTACACCGCCCTGCGGCTGAGGGACTTCATCGACGACGAACTGAGCCACTGGCGGCAGGAAAGCGAGCAGCCGGACGCAAAGGCGGTGATCGTCGCGCACTCCATGGGGGGTCTGGTCGCGCGCTACTGCCTGGAGGTGCTCGGCGTCCGCGACCGGGTCCGCAGGCTCATCACCCTGGGGACGCCTTACCGGGGGTCTGTGAAAGCATTGGGCATGGTGACCGGGCACATGCCGGAGTGGGTTCCCGGCCGGGTGAGTGAGGGACTGCACCGGGCCGCGGTCAGCATGCCGGGGCTGTGGCAGCTACTCCCAACCTACCCCTGCTTCAGCCCCAGTGGCTCCGATACCCCCATTGGTCTTACGGAGGCGAGGCTCCCCGGCCTGGACGCGGGGAAGCTCGCGGACGCGGTGCGATTCCACAAGGAGATCGCTGACGCCGTTGCCGCCAACGGGGCGCCGCCGTACACCCATCACGTCTTCGTCGGTGTCAGGCAGGGTACGCCCCAGGCCGCCGCGGCGACGTCCGGTGGCCGCTGGGTGTACGCGGAACGTCCGCTGGACCGGCGATATGCGGGGGACGGCACCGTCCCTCGGCTCTCGGCCTTCCCTCCGGAATGGCCCGATGATGCGCACGCGACCCACCTGCCCTTCGGGCACACCGCGCTCCCCAACAAGCGGTCCTCCCTCGAGCAAGTGTGGTGCAAGATCCTGGCCGTGGAGACGGGAGCCACGATGAGCGTCCCAGTCGAACTGGGTCTGGATCTGCCTGACATCGCGCCGTCGGGCGCTCCGCTGGAGGTCCGCGCCCTGAGCAATCACGAACGTCACGCCTTCCAAGCAAGGCTGCTTGATCCACGCGACATGGGGCTCGTCGCTCAACGTCAGTTCGTTCCCCAAGGTGGCGGCCATTACCGCACCGAGCTACAGGCCCCTGCGGGAATCTGGATACTGGAGGGTCAGTCTCTGAAGAATCCAGACGTCCTCGTACAGCAACCCATCACTCTGGTCTAGATTTGTTTCCCCCCGACCGCTCCGCACCCCACACGTCGGCGGCTTGATGTTCTACGCGCCGGTGGCCGAGAAGGCACAACATGACAGAAGAACGACGGCTGCTCACCACCGTGGTCGTGGACACTTACGAGAGTCACGAGGAACTCTCCCTCGTTCGAGAGCAGGTCGAAGCGATCGCCCGGCTCCTCGCCCAGGCCGGATATGAGCTAGCCCCGTCAGGACTCACTGATACGGGGCACTCGGCCATCCAGGTGTGGAGCAAGAGCTGGACGCCATCACAGGCGCGCCAGCTCATCGTCTATTGGACGGGGCACGGCGAGCTCGATCACGGTGACTTCTATCTGATCGCGTCCGACACACCGTCCGGAAGGCCTCTGCAGCTAACCGCTTTCTCGGGTGAGTGGCTCGGTGTTCTGCTCGGCACCATGGATGCCGACGAGGTACTCGTCATCGTCGATGCGTGTTCATCGGGTGGTGGCTACAACCAGATTCAGGAAGGCTTCCGTACGGAGGCCAACGCGTCGCCCCGAGCCGCCGGGCGGCCCGCCCTCGCTGTCATCACGTCCGCCGGGCCGGGCGAGAACGCGCAGGAGAAGGCGTTCGGTCCAGCGCTCCGCCGTATCCTCGAACAGGGCCCCCCGCCAGGGTTCTGGGGACCTCAGCAACGGGAAATCGAGGTCACCGAACTCACCCAGGCGCTCCGGCACTTGTTGGCCGGCCAGCCGATTCAGCAGACGCCGCAGCTCGTCACAGACGGCATCAGTCGCCACCCAGGAGGCGCGATTCGACTCCTCAACCCTGCTTATCGACCGGTCGAGTTGAATATCGACGGTGAACGCCTGTTGCAGATGCCCCGGATCCCCATCGACGAGCACTTTCTGGCGAAGTATCGTGGTATCGATACGTCCGAGTTGCACATAGACGTCAATTGGTACTTCACGGGCCGCACTCAAGCGCTCGCCGAGATGCGCCATTGGTTCACAGGTCGTCCCCGACACCGGGGCGTCTTCGTGGTGACTGGTCCTCCAGGATCCGGTAAATCGGCACTTCTGGGACGCATGGTCGTTCTCGGCGCGCAGGCTTCTGCCGAGAGCGCCTGGCCAAGCGGAGGAGAAGTGCCGATCGACGCGGCTCTCCACGCGAAGAACAAGACCGTCCTGGACTGCGTCCAGGATCTGGCCCACGCCCTGCAGATCCCGCCGCCCGCCTCTGGGTGGGAAAGCCCCGAGCAGCTCCTCGATGTGATTCGAGCGCGCGGTGACCGGCGTCGCAAGCAGCTCCACGTCGTCCTGGACGCCCTCGATGAAGCCAGTCCCGCGCACGCTGTTCCCATCGCCCGTGACCTGCTGCGGCCTCTGGCTGAATCAGGTGCAGCCCTCGTCCTCGTGGGGACGCGGCCCGATCTCGCGGGGCGCCCATACCGCGACAGCGATACCCGGCAAAGCCCCGGCCCGCTCCTTCGGACGCTTAAACCGGCTCGCCTACTACGAGTCGACGACTTCGACGCCCATGACGACGTCCTCGCATACGCCTCGCTACGGCTCTCTAAGCTACCCGGCAGCCCCTATGCCGACGACCAGTGGGATGTGACGCGCAGGGCCCTGGCCGAGACGATCGCGGCGATGGCACAGGGGAATTTCCTCCTCGCCCGGTTGGCGACCCGCGCCCTGGTCAGGAAAGGACAGGTGCTCCACCCCGAAAACCCGAAGGTGGACAACCTGATCAAGACCGAGATCCGTCCGGCGTTCGCTGCGGACCTTGACCGCTACGGCGCTGATTCGGGACGCGTCCACGACCTGCTCGCGGCTCTCGCGTACGCTCAGGGGAACGGATGGCCTCGACGCGAGTTGTGGCTCACAGCCGCCAACGCCCTTTCGGAACGGCCCTACACCGACGAAGACATCGTTTGGGTGCTGGAGCACGCTGGCGCCCACGTTACTCAGTCTGGCGAGGACGGGCAGACCACTTACCGGCTCTACCACCAGGAGTTCTCGGCGTATTTCCTGGCCGACCTCGAGCCCGACGAGGCCGAGGACAAGAACCGGAAACTTCGACACGCCCTGATGGGGACGGTCCCGCGGGACAAGGCGGGACGGCGTCTGTGGGGACTAGCCAACCTGTACCTTCTGCGTCATTTCGTCAACCACGTTCCATCAGGTGGGAACGACTTCCGTGAACTGGTGCACGACCCCGGCTTCCTCGTCCATGCTCAGCCGGACACGCTCGCCCCAGCGCTGACCCGCACGTCTCCACGTCACGACCCCTTGATCCGCCTCTACCTGCGCTGCCTGGACCGGCTGCGGACTCGGACGGTCGACGAGCGGGCCTCCGTGCTCCTGGACACGGCACTGGTGGATGAACCTGATGCCCTGCCCGTACTTCACTCCTCCGCCATGCCCGTCGTGCCATGGCTGCCACTGGCGCATTCCGGGCGCCCAGCCACGTTCCACCGCCGGATCGTTGGCCACACCGCACCCGTGCGTTCCCTTTCCTTCGGGAAGACGATCACGGACGACGTCGTCATTTACTCCGCCAGCGATGACCACAGCGTGGGAATCTGGGACTTTGCCACGGGAGACCCGCAGGGACGTATCTCCGGCCATACGGGACCGGTGACGGGGGTTGTCTTCGCCGAGACCCCGGACGGCAGGGTCCTCGCCACGTCGAGCTTCGACCGGACCGCTAGGGTCTGGGATCCGGACACAGCGGAGCAACAGGCTGTCCTCGCCCATCCCGATCGCTTGTGGGCGGTGGCCGTCGCGCCGTCCGGCCTACTCGCCACAGCGTGCGGCGACGGCAAGCTTCGGGTCTGGGAGTGCAACGGCAGCATGCTGTTCGAGAGGCCCGCGCATCGGGGCTGGGTGCTCGATACGGCCTTCGGTCGTATCGACGACCGTCTGCTCCTCGCTTCGGTCGGAGACGATGGCCGGCGTGCGGCAGTCCGACTGTGGAACCCGCTTACCGGCTGTCTCGATTCAGAACTGCAGTTGCCTCCCGGCAGTGGCACCGGCCGGACCGTCAGATTTCTCGACACTCCCTCCGCGACCTTCATCGCCGTTGGAACGGATGGGGGGCGGCTCTTGCTCTGGGACCTTGAAACCCGCAAGTGCATCGGCGATTCGGATCTGGGAAGCGCGATCCAGAGCGCACGTTCCGCTGTGATCGGTGGCGTCCCAATGCTTGCCGTCGGAACAGCTGACGCCACAGCTCGCATGTTCGTCAAAAGTCGAGAAGTGCGACCCGGTGCGACATTTCAAGGGCATTCACGGCGCATTCGCGCCGTCGCTATCGGAGTGCACGCTGGTCGGCATTACCTAGCCACTGGTGGGGATGAAGGTGCCATCTTCCTCTGGGACGCCCAAAGAGGGAAACAGCACGGACAACCACGTCAGGAGAGTGATCTCGCCACCACCTGGAGAACATGGCAGGGACCAGCGGCGCCGCTAGAGAGTGATGTTGGATCCGCGCGCTACAAGGATGCATTTGACCTGAGCAGAGGTTGGAGAGGATTATCTGGCAGAAATCGTTGAATCTCTACTTGGAACGTTCCTTGCCGTCGGCAGACCTCACACGACAGGGGCGCGTCCTCTTGTTCAAGGAAGATCGAAATCCGTCACGCAGGCCCGTCCCGCTTGTACATCCGACGCGCGTCCGCTGTTCCGATGTGACCCTCTATGAGGGTTCAGTCGTCATCGCCAGCGGAGGAGAAGACCGTATTGTGCGCCTATGGAACGGATCTGGTCGGTTGCTCGCTTCCTTCTATGGGCATAGCGCCCCGATCGACCAAGTTTTTCTTCTCATCGAAAGCGGTTGCCTGATCCTGGCCAGTGAGGCGATGGGGAGGCGTGTCTATAGGAGCCTCGACGACCAGCTGATCCATGCTGCCGGGAATCCGGTGAGGGATCGGACCTCATGAGATGCCCAGCGTGGAGGCGTCGGCGTAACTCCTCGCCGAAGGAGCTGAGGCGCCCCCTCCCCACTCGTCTTGATCGGCGTCCGTCCACGGGGCGGTGATGTGCACGAACCTAGAAACAGGGAGCGGGTCGAAGTCGTGGCCATGTCCAGCGCCGTACTTGCTGTGCTTGCCGTGACAGGTCAGATCGATGTCGACCCGCTCGGCGAGGAGCCGGATCCCCCGGACTGCTTCGTCGGCCCGGCCGTTTCGTATTTTGATGGGCGCGCGACCGGAGCGGTCCAGGTCTCCTTGGTATGGCGGGGCAGGAACCTCAATAAGGATCTTCAGAGTGGTCACCGATCGGGTGATGGCCGAGGGCGGATAGCAGACGAGGCCTTCGGGCAGTGGTTCGAGATGTCTGACGTCTCAACCGCTGTGACTGGAGGCCTCGCTGGTCCCCTATCCTGCCGCACTCGACCTGCCGCATGCGCTTGTGGAGTGGGTCACGATGCTGATCGTCACCCGCGAGGGTGACCGCCGGTGCAAGCTGCGTCCCTCGCAACGCGCCATCATCACCCTGGTCTACCTGCGCGAGCACACCACCTACGCAAAGCTCGCCGCGGGCTTCCGGATCAGCGAAGGCACCGCCCACGCCTACGTACAGACCGTGATCAAACTCCTTGCTTCGAGAGCACCGTCCCTGACCCGGGCCCTTCGCCGATCATGTCCCGAGTACGTCCTGGTGGACGGCGCCATCGCCGAGTGCGACCGGGTCGGCGACCACGAACGCGACTACTCCGGCAAGGCCAGAAGGCACGGCGTGAACATCCAGGCCGTCACCGATCCCGCGGGCGTCCTGATCTGGTACTCACCCGCACTGCCCGGCCGCACTGTCGACATCACCGCAGCCCGCACCCACCGCATCGTCACCATCTGTGAACGACTGCGGATCCCCGTCCTCGCCGACAGGGCCTACGCCGGAGCCGGCGGAACCTTCCAAGTGCCGTTCAAACGCCACCTCGGACGACCTCTCACCACCAGACACGCAGCCGTCAACAGAGCACACGCACGCCTCCGCTTCCCCGTCGAGCGCGCCTTCGCCCGACTCAAGGCATGGCGGATCTTCCGCAAAGCGCGGGTCAGCCCCAACCGACTCACGTCAATCACCAAGGCTGTCCTCACCCTCGAGAGGCGACGCTGAAGATCCTTAATGAGCCTCTTTCATCCTCTGCTGGCGGGTGAAACGGGCTGGCCGACGGGTGTGGCGAGGAGGCAGGGTCCCTCATCGTCGGCGTAGTGGTCCACTCATCACGCCGGCGCCCGGATCGCGGAGGGGCATGAGGCTGAGCCCGGACGTGAGTTGGGGACCAGATGGGGACCACACGGTGTGCGCGACGGTGCACGACGAACCGTCATGCGCACCGTATGCGCCCGGATTAAGTCCGCTATATCCAGAAAATACCCTTGACCCTCACTCCTGGGGGTCAAGGGGTCGCAGGTTCAAATCCTGTCGTCCCGACTCGAAAGAGTCGCAGGTCAGAGGCCGTTTCAGAGCAATCTGAAACGGCCTCTGACTCGTTTTCGGGGACCAGTTGGGACCAGTTGGGACCAGTTGGGGCAAGCTGGGGCCAGTTGGTGTCATTTGCGGCCAGTTGGGGACCAACGCACCTGACCAGGGCGAAGCGCACCTTGACCCGCTCAAGGTGCGTGGGCGGAGGGTGTCGCCGTCCCCGGTGGAGTGGGTCTCCTCGAGGACCGTGACCCCGTTGTCCGTGAGGCGCCGTTCGGCGGCGCGGCGGCCCAGGACGTCGTACACGTGCCGCCGGCGGGTGCCGTTCGGGTCGCGGCGGATGCGGTGGCGCCTACTGGAAGCTGAGCCGCTGCGGGTGTGTCGGGTCGGCGGGGCAGGTGTGCACGCGCATCAAGCCGCGGCCGAGGTAGACGCCGACCGGGTCGATCGCGTCCGGGTCGTCGGCCGCATCGCGGTCCTCGAGCGGAAGCCAGCTCCTCGAACCGCCGTCGCATTCCCACTTGTCGACCGTGAGCAGGGGAGGCATCGGTGTGCCGCAGACCGCGCAGTCGACCGGTGCGGGATCGGTGAGGTGCCAGGACGCGAAGCCGCCCACCTTCCATCCCGGGGCGATGGACAGGTCGCCCATGTAGTCGACCTCGTACTCCTCCTCCGCCCGCGCCCGGGCCATCGCGGCTTCGTACTCCTCGTAGGTGTCGTAGCCCTGCGGCTCGGAGGAGTCGTCGGCGTCCTCGTCGTCCTCGTCCAGCAGGCCCTCCTCCCAGTCCGCGATGGCGTCCTGGAGTTCTTCGCTCAGCAGGCCCAGGTACTCGTGCTCGACGACCTGTTCGGGGTGCAGGACGCACGGGGTGGGGACGCACTCCTCGCGGCCCGCCACCGGGGGCTCGGGCTGGTGCGTCAGGACCTCGCCGACTTCCTGCGAGCGCCGCCACCGCAGCACGACGTCGATGGTGCGGTCGGGGCCATGGACCTCGAACGGGCACCAGAACACCTGGAGCAGGTCGTGGCCTTCCGGGCCGACGAGGTCGGGGATGTCCCGGGCGTACAGCTGGGCGACGGCCAGCAGCGGGAGAGGATCCTCGTCCCGGAGATCCGGGGCGTGCTGTCCCCGTGTGATGGCGTCGAGCACGCGCCGCTCCTCGTCGGAGAAGTCGCGTCCTCTCGCCTCCGCGAGGATGCGCCGCTTCAGCCGCACGTCGTCGAGCCGATGGCCGGTGCCCTTGGGGTGCACCGTGGTGCACACCGGCCACGGCTCGTCGGCCGGCCACAACAGCGGTCCCGCCACTGAGCTCTCCTCGGCCTTCGCCACGCCGTGGCGGGGATGCAGGCGCGTGGCCGTGCGCCGGTGGGCGGAGAGGGCGGGGAAAACGGCTTCGACGTCGACGGGGCGCGGGGGTGTGGTGCGGGTCATGCGGTCCTCCATGGCGGTTCGGCAACGATGCTATATGCCGGTTCTGACGTAGCCGGCGGGGTTCTCCAGGCTGTGGCTGAAGGTGAAGCCCTTGTTGCCGAAGGCCGTGAACTCCAATCTGATCGGGATCGGGTTGGTGCCCTCGTAGATCGGCTTGATGTGGTACTGGACGACTTCCTTGTGCTTGTTCACCTGGTCGTAGATGACCTGTTCGACCTGGTCGCGCTGGTCCGGGGAATTCGTCGGGTTGTTGGTCTGCGTCACCAGGTTGTGCCAGGCCAGCCGTCCCTTGCCCGCGCCGCCCAGCCTGTCGGCCAGCAGATGGCCGCGGGCCTCGTTGAACGCGTTGCCGTCACCGCGCCAGCCGGGGGGCCGAAGCCTGCCCGCTTCCGTCCCCTTCTTGGCATCGATGATGTCGGGGCGCAGGCAGGCGTACACGCCTGTGGGACGGCCCAGATGGTCGAGGCGGCCGTAGCGGATGCTGCCGTCCCAGTCGTAGGCGTCCATCTGGCAGCGCTTGGGCGCCAGACCCAGCGGGTCGGTCCACGCCCAGGGGTTGACGACGTACGTGGTGGGGTTGGGCGCCGGGGCGAGTCCGAGCGGGTCGGGGCTGGTGTACCGGGCGGTGTCGGGATCGTAGTGGCGGAAGTAGTTGTAGTGCAGACCGGTTTCCGTGTCCGCGTACTGGCCCGGGAAGCGCAGCGGGGTGTACGCGGTGGCGGAGGTGTTCCACCCGGTGGTCCCCCAGCAGGTGGACCGGCTGCGCCAGGCCGTCTCCCCGGCAGGGGTGACGAGTTCGGTGGGGGTGCCGACGAGGTCCGTGACGATGGCGAAGAAGCGGGCGTCGACCTCCTGGTCGCTCAGCGTCTTGCGCTCGTACTGCGTGAGCGGACGGTGGCCCTCGTACGCCCAGGTGAGGACGGTTTCGGTGGACTCGTCGTACTGCTCGACGAGCAGCGGCCCGTCCCAGGTGAACCGGACGGTCCCGACGACGGTGGAGCCGTCGGAGGACATGCGGTGCTTGGCGCTGCGCCGCCCGAGCGGGTCGTAGGCGTACGTCCACAGGGTGCCGTCGGGCGTGGTGCAGGAGACCAGGCGATCCTCGGCGTCGTACGCGTACTGCCAGACGTCGGGCTTGCGCGAGATGCGGGACCGGCGGCGCTCGACGACCCGGCCCGCGGCGTCGTACTCGTAGCGGACAGCGCCCGCGGAGACGAGCCGGCCGCCGTCGTAGACGCGTGAGCCGCGGGCATCGGCGTGCCCGGCCGCGTCGGGCCAGTGGGCGGCGGTCTGGTTTCCGGCGCCGTCGTAGGCGTAGCTCTCGGTCCAGCCGGGTGCCTCCACGATCAGTGGCCTGCCCACCGGGTCGAGCGAGATCCGCTTGTCACGGCGCTCGGCGCCGGACGGTCGTTCGCCGAGGGAGACCGGGTATCCGTCCGGGCGGTAGGCGTAGTCCCGTGTGCGCAGCGGACCTTCTCCGCCGGGCCCGGTCAGCGTCTGGGTGAGGGGCCTGCCGACCTGGTCCCACACGGTCGTGAGGGTCGTGGCGGAGCCTGGACTTCCCCAGGTGCGGGTCAGCTCCCGGCCGAGTCCGTCATGGGTGAAGTCGAGGGCGTGGCCGCCGATCGTCAGGGACGTGCGGTGGCCTGACACGTCGTAGGACAGCCGGGTGAGGACGCCGGTGGGGGTGGTGCTCGAGGTGCGCTGGCCGACCAGGTCGTAGGTGTGGCGGAGGGTGCGGCCGTCGAGCGTCTCGGCGATGAGCCGGCCCATGACGTCCCGCTCCATCGTCAGGGTGGAGGCGGCGGTCCTGGCTTCGGTCAGGGCGCCGGCGCGGTCGTAGCCGTACCGGGTCACGCGCCCGTCCGCGTCGCGGGCGACCATGCGGTCCATGGCGTCCCAGGAGTAGGTGATGGTCCGGCCGAGCGCGGTGGTCCGCTCGGTCAGGCGGTTGGCCGCGTCGTAGGCGTAGTGGGTGGAGCGGCCCTCGAAGTCCGTCTCCACGACGAGTCGTCCGGCCGCGTCGTAGCCGTAGTGCCAGTTCTGGCCGAGCGGGTTCGTCACCTGGGCGAGGCGGAGTTCCGTGTCGTAGCGCAGCTGTTGGCGGGCACCGTCGGGCGCGATGCGGGCGAGCGGCTTGTCGAAGGGGCCGTACTCGGTCGCCCAGCGTCCTCCGGCGGCGTCGGTGTACGTCAGGCAGTTGCCCTCCGGGTCGTAGGCCCAGGTCTCGCGGCTGCCGTCGGCGCCCGTGCGGGCCAGAAGACGGTCGTCCGCGTCCCAGTCGAACTTCTCCACCGCTCCGAGGGGGTCGATGACGCGGGTGGGCCGGCCGCGGTGATCGCGTTCGACGCGCGTGACTCCGCCGTCGGGGTTGGTGATGTCCACGGGCAGCCCGGCGCGGTCGGAGCGGATCGTGGTCGTGTCCCCCAGGGGATCGGAGACGGTCGCGACCGCTCCGGTGCGATCGTGGGTGAACCGGGTGAGCGCCCCGTCCGGGCCCAGGGTGCCCGTGCAGTTGCCGCGGTCGTCGAAGGTCTGCCGCCATACGGCGCCGTCGACGGTGGTCACCTCCACCGGAAGGTTCCGGTCGTCGTAGCGAGCGGTGGCGGTGCTGCCGTCGGGCAGCCGGACGGCGGTGAGGTTGCCGGCCTCGTCCCAGGTGAGCTCGGTGGTGTGGCCGAGCGGGTCGGTGCGGCTGAGCGGGCAGTCGTAGGCGTCCCAGGTCAGATGGGTCGTGTGCCCGAGCGGGTCGGTCTCGGCGACGACCTGGAGCCGGTCGTTGAGGTGGAGGAGAGACGTGGCGCCGGTGGAGTCGGTGTACCGGGTGATGTGGTGCCCGGTCTCGGGGTGCGTGCCGTAGGAGAAGTGCGAGGAGAGAATGCCATCGGGTCCGACGGTGCGGGACACACGGCCCTCGGCGTCGTACACGTACTGGAACGTGGCGCCGTTGCGGTCGGTCCAGGAGGTGACGCGGCCGTCCCGATCGTAGGCGAAGGACATGGCGGGCCCGTCCGGTCCCTCCGGACCGGTCAGGCCGGTGAGATCGCCGGCCGGGTCGTAGCCGTAGCCGACGACCGTGACCGGTCCCTCAGGCCCACGCACGGCCAGCGAGGCGACCCGTGAGTCGTCGGCCGTGACCTGGACGACGTAGCCGCCCGAGTGCGACACGGCGGTGGGTGCGCCGTCGGGGCGGCGCGAGAATTCGACACGGTTGTCGTTGCGGTCCTGGATCGCGCTGAGCCAGTACGCGGTCGAGCCGCGGTAGGGGCTGGAGGTGAACGTGCGCACCAGGCCGGTGTGCGGATCGCTGATCTCGTACGAGGTCTCGTCGCCGGCCAGGCCGCCGTGCACCAGCGGGAGTCTGTCGCCCTCGACCGGCAGCACCTTCTCACCGTCGGGCCGTGGCAGGCGGGGGTACAAGAGCAGGGAACCGTCCTCACGCACCCATATCGCTCCCTCGCCGGCCTGCCCCGCCTCGATGCGCTCGTCGAGGGTGGAGGCCCAACTCCGGCCGAACCAGTGGCCGTAGCGGTAGGTCGACAGGTGCGTACGGCGCAAGGTGAGCGGCAGGACGCCGGGCAGGGTGAGATCGGTCTGCGGGAGCAGCATCTTGCCGGTGGCGACGTCCACGGGGTCGTTCTTGCAGACCGTCTTGTCCAGCGAGACGCTGTTGCGGCGCGGATCGTCCGCCGCGTCGCGCACCGAGTTCGGCCGCGTCCGTGTGTCGTGACCGGGGTCGTCGCGGCGGGGTCCGCGGCTCCCCGCGGGGCGTTCGCGGTCGTCGGCGTCACCCTTCCCGCCTTGCCGGGCGAGGCGGTCGCGGATGGCGTCGTCGTTGTTCTTGTGGTCGACGGATATCTGCTTCACGGCCTTCGGCAGCGTCCTGCCGACGTGGTCGCCCATGGCCTTGGCGGACTTCACAAGGGCGCCCATGGCCTTCTCGATGACAGGGTCGAGGGCGTCGGCGATGTCGTCGCGGCCCTTGTTGCGTCCCTGAGCGGTCTTCGCCTTCGTCAGTCTGCCGGTCGTCCTGCCGTGGATGCCGGCGCTCACGCCGTTCAGTCTCGTACCGGCGCTGTCGTGCTCGTCGTGCTCGATGTGGAAGCCCTTGCCGCCGGGGCGAGCGCCGCTTCCTCCTGCCGAGGCGAGGTTCAGGCCCTCCTTCGCGCCCTGCACACCCTCGTCGAAACCGTCCTTGCCGGCCTGCTTCGTCTGGTCGAGGTTCACACCGTTCTGCACGCCCAGGGCATCCATGCCGATCTGGACCACGAGATCCGCCGCCATGTTCTCCAGCGCGGAGACGGCCGGCTCGGTCATCACCCCGACGATGTGACCGACCGCCTCCTCCATCGCACCGGTGATGAGCTTCAGCAGCTGCTTCTTCGTGAAGGCGATCGCTCCGGCACCCAGCAAGGCGGAGAGGCCACCGGTCACCGGGATCAGCGCCATGGCGAGACCGGTCTGGCCGGCCAGGACCCCGAGCTCCGCGACCGCCTTCCACTTCATGCCCTCGATGGCACCGGCCGCCATGTCGAGTGCACCGGCGATCGTCCGGGCCGCGGACACCATGTCCTTCAGGTGTTTGCCCTTGACTTTGCCCCAGTGCTCGTTCAGCGCGTCCATGGCCTCGCCGTGCCCCGACGACAGCAGGCGTTCCATGTGGTTGTTGGCGAGCTGGCCGTCATCGGCGAGGTCGTCCGCGAACTCGCGCAGGGCATCCGCCATCTCGCGGTAGGCGTCCTCGTCGACGTTGGGCCAGTTCACCCCCACCAGATCCAGAAGCGTGTCCGCCCAGTCCGGGACCGTGACAGCCATGTTCGAGAATCCCCCCGTGCGCAAGCCTGTTCGCAGAATGCGAGTGCGAATACCTTGCCATGGGGAGCCGCCGTCGAACAACGCGACGTCTCGGCCGAATCGGCTCCCACCGCCGCGGTGTCGGGCAGCTCGGCCTGCTTCCGCGCCGCCGAAGCCGGTCCATGGGGAGACCCGTTCCAGGACAGTGAGTTCACGCCGGAGGGCCGGCCGGACGCGATCGTCGGCCGGGCCGAGGCGCGGTGGCGCAGCGAGGCGGCGGCGTACCGGATGGGCGGCGACCTCGAGGACATCGTGAAGACGCTCAACGAGCGCCTGACCGCGCTCTATGACCGCACGGTGCCGGTCGTCCTGGCCCGGCAGGGCGAGGCCCGCGAGGCCTTCGTGGGCGAACTCGACCGCTGGGAACGGCAGATGGAGGATCTGCAGGCCGCGCAGAAGTGGCCGCATGCCGTGGTCATCACGGGGCACGCCAACTCCGGTTCGTCCGCGCCCACTTCGGCCTCGGACCGTACGCTCCCGAGGCGGTGGCCGGCTACCTGCGGCAGACGTGGCGCACCCGACCCTGGGCGATCGCCGTCGCGGCCGAGCAGCTGCGCGTGTACGCGGACAGTCCGCCGGGGCGGCTGCGGCTGCGGCTGCGGCTCGGTGAGTACGACCGGCTGCCCGACGTGGGGCCACCGCCCGAGGAGATCCGGGACCGGCTCACGGGCCTCGCCGGCCGGCTCTACGGGAGCCTGGCGAACGGACAGGCGCCACCGCCTGCCGCGCCCGCGACGTCCTGGGAGTGGCGGGCCCGCTTCCCCGCGCCGGCGCAGCTGCTCGGCGGGTGGTTCTCGCAGGACGTGCCGGACGAGTTCGGCGACCACGAGGCCGCGCTCGCCGACTACCCGGCGGGCACCGGCAGGGGGCTCGTCGCCCGGCTGGCGGGGGAGTTGCACGACCTCCTCGCCCTCGGTCGCGACGAGGACGGTCCGGCGGAACCCCCGGCACGTCGAGGGGAACGGCCGTGCTGCGGCGGGTGGGGTCAGGGCTTCGGGACCGTGTCGATGTAGGCGGTGCCGGTGCTGTGGAAGCCGTTCACCGTCTTCTGGACGTCCGACGGGGAGACGGCCTCTTCGGCCTTGTAGTAGACCCAGTCGACCTTCATGTCCCAGCTGCGCGGGCCACCGGCGAAGGGGAGGTCGATGAACCAGTTGCTGAAATGGATGTCCATCCGCTCGCGCGGGACGTACCTGCCGGAGCTGGTGAAGAGCTCCTCGCCGTCCAGGGAGTAGGTGACCTTTCCGTCCATGGCGGTGATCACCATGGTGTGCCAGCCCCCGAGGCGCCGCTTGAGGGTGTTGTGGACCCGGTCCGGCGGGTCGGCCTTGAACCAGCTGACGTTGTCGAGCTGCGGACCCACCGAACCCCAGCCGCCGTTCGGCAGGTACTCGAAGTCGAGTTCGCTGTAGTTCTCCGAGGAGTCCGCGGGGGAGATCGGGAAGAAGGTCTGGACGACGTGGTCGCCGTCGCGTCCGCTCGTGGGCTTGTCGCTGAGGTGGACCCGGGCGGCGTAGGTTCCCGTGAAGAAGTTCCGGCTCGTGGTCTGCACCTCGGCCTGCGTGGTGCCCTGCGCGGTGCCGTCGGTGGAGGAGCGCAGTCGTAGGACCTTGCCCCCCTTGGCCGTCGGGTCGGAGGGGAAGGCGGCGCCGTCGGCGCTCCAGGTGTCCTTGATCCCCGGGCCGCCCCCGCCGGTACGGATCTCCCAGCCGTGCGCGGCGAGGGAGGGGTCGTCGACGCCGGTGTAGTCGAAGGTGTCGAACAGGGTGCCCGGCGGTCCGGTGGGCGTCGGTGAGGCGGTCGGCGCGGGCCCGGCGGCGTCGGTGCCCCCGCCGGTCGCGGGGGTG
The DNA here is from genome assembly GCF_042795405.1 of Streptomyces sp. NPDC056480. Classification (NCBI taxonomy): domain Bacteria; kingdom Bacillati; phylum Actinomycetota; class Actinomycetes; order Kitasatosporales; family Streptomycetaceae; genus Streptomyces; species Streptomyces sp. NPDC056480. The sequence continues at coordinate 29,381 of NZ_JBHTSA010000052.1, forward strand.
GCGGAACACGCGGCGAGCACGCACAGGACGGCGGGCAGCGTGAGCGCGGTCCATGCTCGGCGGCGGGAGGCGCGACGAGAGGTGCGACGGGACTGGCTCACACGGGCTCCTTGGGGCGTAGAGGCGGTGACTGGACACGCCCGTTGTCATGCGGAGCGATCGCCGGCCGCATGAATCGAGCGGTCATCCTAGCGAAGGATTCAAGCCATCCCGCCTCGTGTTCGCGACCCGGTCACCCAAGGGTCGGGACCTGCTCGTCGACATACCGATCCGGTTACGGCGCCCGATCGGAATATGCCAAATACGCACATCGTGCGCCAATCGATTCGGGTCATGCGCTACGGTCCGCTCTACGCTTCAGCGGTCTCCACACCCTGCACAAAAAGGCCACAATCAATGCGCCATGCCGCCACATCTTCCCGGCGCGGATCGGTCCACCCGGCACAGCCCGGCGTGGCCGAATCACGTCAGGTGGAGCCCGCTCCGGCACCGGTGTTCGTCGACCAGTCCGGTCTGCGCAGCCGTCTGCTGCGGCGCTTCGGCTGGCCGGTCTCCGTGGTCGGCGCGATCCTGGCGGCCGCCATGGGCGGCAGCCTCATCGGCGTGCAGTCCGACGCCCCGGCGATGGGGATACCGCCGAAGCCCTCCTACCTGCCCGCCACGGGGCCCCTGTCGCCCTCCTCCTAGAGGGCGCGGTCTGCGACACCCCACCCCAGACGTTCGGGCATCACGCCGGACATCGCGACATTCCATGGCATACGGCGACCATCGTGCCGCCCGGAGCAACACCTGCGGGCCGGGCCGAGCGCGCCTGATCGTCCGCACCACCCATCTCCAGGAGCGCCCTTGTCCCGCCACCAGCGTCGTCGGCAGTCCCTGCTGAGACCGCGCCGACTGGCTGCGCCACCGCTGCGCTTCTTCATGCCGCTGTCCCTGCTGGCCTGCTTGCTCGCGCTCCTCGTCCTGCGGGGCCTCGCCACCAACGAGGCGTTCCACGACACCCGGATCGCGACCTCGGTCGACAAGACGACCGTGCCGGAGAACCTGCTCAAGGGCGGCCCGATCATCGACGCGCGCGGCGCCAGGAACGAGCGCCCCGTGAGTTACCGGATCCCCGACCGCACCGTGGTCCTGAGCTTCGACGACGGCCCCTCGCCGGAGTGGACCCCGAAGATCCTGGACGTGCTCGCGGCCCACGACATCCGCGCGGACTTCTTCGTGACCGGCGCGATGACCACGCGCCACCCGGAGCTGATCCGGCAGATCGTCGCGGGCGGCCACGAGATCGGCGTGCACACCTTCACCCACCCCGATCTCGTGTACCAGTCCGAAGCCCGGATCAGCTGGGAGCTGGCGCAGACGCAGCTGGCCCTGGCCGGCGTCGCGGGCGTCCACAGTGCGCTGTTCCGCCCTCCGTACTCCTCCGACGCCTCGGCGCTCGACGACTGGAACTACCCGGTGATCAAGTACGTGGGTTCCCACGGCTACCTCACCGCGTTCATCGACCGCGACACCCACGACTGGAAGCGCCCCGGCGTCGACGCGATCGTCAAGGCGGCGATGCCGCGCAAGCCCGGCGCGGGCGAGCTGATCCTGCTGCACGACGCGGGTGGCGACCGTACCGAGACCCTTGCCGCGCTCGAGCAGATCATCGAGAAGCTGCAGGGCGAGGGGTACCGCTTCGCCACCATCTCCGAGGCACTCGGCGCCACCAACGCCACCGTGCCGGTGCACGGCTACCAGCTGTGGGCGGGCAAGTGCTTCATCTGGGCCACCCAGGCCGCCGTGCTCACCCTGCCGGTGCTGGTCGCGCTCCTGGCCGTCGTCGGCTTCCTCAACTTCGGACGGTTCGCGCTGATGCTCGTCCTCGCACCGCTCCACGCCCGGCGCTCCCGGCGGCGGGACGCGTGGGGACCGCCGGTCACCGAGCCGGTCACCGTCCTCGTCCCGGCCTACAACGAGCGCGAGTGCATCGCGAACACCCTGAACTCCCTCGCCGCCAGCGACTATCCGATCGAGGTGATCGTCGTCGACGACGGCTCGACGGACGGCACCGCGGACATCGTCGAGGAGATGGGACTGCCGTTCGTCCGGCTGATCCGCAAGGCCAACGGAGGCAAGTCCACCGCGCTCAACGTCGGCATCGCGGCCGCGTCGTACGACATCATCGTGATGATGGACGGCGACACCGTCTTCGAGCCGTCCACCGTGCGCGAGCTGGTCCAGCCGTTCGGCGACCGGGGGATCGGCGCGGTCGCGGGCAACGCCAAGGTCGGCAACCGCGACAGCCTCATCGGCGCCTGGCAGCACATCGAGTACGTCCTCGGCCACAACCTGGACCGCCGGATGTACGACATGCTCAACGTCATCCCGACCATCCCCGGCGCGGTCGGCGCCTTCCGCAAGGAGGCCCTGCGGCGGGTGGGCGGAATGAGCGACGACACCCTCGCCGAGGACACCGACATCACCATGGCCGTGCTCTGCGACGGCTGGCGGATCGTCTACGCCGAGCGCGCCCGTGCCTGGACCGAGGCCCCCGCAAGCCTCCAGCAGCTCTGGTCCCAGCGGTACCGCTGGAGCTACGGCTCCATGCAGGCGATGTGGAAGCACCGCCGCGCCGTGATCTCCAGCGGCCCGGCCGGACGCTTCGGCCGCCTCGGGCTGCCGCTCGTCGTGATGTTCGGCGTGGTCGCCCCGCTGCTCGCGCCGCTGGTCGACATGTTCCTGCTGTACGGCGTGCTGTTCGCGGACGCCCCGATCACCCTCGCCAGCTGGGGCGGCTTCATCCTGCTCCAGGCCGCGCTGTCCTGGTACGCCTTCCGGCTCGACGGCGAGAAGACCCTGCATCTGATCAGCCTGCCGATCCAGCAACTGGTCTACCGGCAGCTGATGTACATCGTCCTGCTGCAGTCCACGATCACGGCGCTGACCGGTGGCCGACTGCGCTGGCAGAAGCTCCGGCGCACCGGCGAGGTCGCCGCACCGGTGGAGGCCTGACCATGACCGCGTCCTTCGAGTTCGGGGGCAACCAGGAGACCCTCCGGCTGCGCGTCCCCGCCGCTCTGCGGCGGGAACCGGCGCGCGAGCCGGAGCCGGACCCCACGGCACCGTCCAGGGCCAAGGGCGGCCGGGACCGCTATCTCGACCTGCTGCGCGCCCTGGCACTGGTTCGCGTGGTGCTCTACCACAACTTCGGCTGGTTCTGGCTGCCCGTCGTCTTCCCGTCGATGGGCGTGATGTTCGCGCTGGCCGGGTCGCTGATGGCCCGGTCCCTCAGCCGGCCCGCCCTCGGCGTCATCCGGGGCCGCATGCGCCGGCTGCTGCCGCCGATGTGGCTGTTCGGCGCGGTCGTCCTCACCCTCCAGATCGTCGACGGCTGGGGGCCCGAGGCCGAGGGACACCCCGACTGGTGGTGGGGCAAGCTGCTCTTCTGGCTCGTGCCGCTGAGCACCCCGCCGTACGCCGAATCGCTGAACGGGTTCGACCACCTCGTGGGGCAGGGCTGGGCGGTGCAGGTCGTCGTCCCGCTCTGGTACCTCCGCGCGTACCTCTGGTACGTCCTGCTCTCCCCGTTGATGCTGTGGGCGCTGCGGCGGATGCCGGTGGTGACGCTGTCCGTGCCGCTCGCGGCGACGATCGCGATGAACACGTTCTTCACCGACCAGGAGTTCCTCTACGGCCGGGTCTGGGAGAACCTCAGCGACTTCGCCATGTTCGGCTCCTGCTGGATCCTCGGCATGGCTCACCAGGAAGGTCTGCTCAAGAAGATCCCTCAGTACATCGTGCCGTCCGTCGCGCCGCTGATCATGGTGGCCGGCTGGTGGTACCTGCAGACCCGACCGGTCGACCCGACCGTGCCCACCGACATCGAGAGCTGGCCGATCGCCCAGGCACTGTGGTCCTTCGGCTTCGTCGCGATCCTGCTCCACGTCAGTCCCTCCTGGGAACAGTGGCCCCGACCGCTGGAACGCTGGAACGGTCTGATCAGCCTGCTCAACGCACGCGCGGTCAGCGTCTACCTCTGGCACCAGGCCGCGCTGGTGGCCGCCATCCCGCTGATCGACCCCCTCTGGTCCGTCGGCTTCTTCTACGAGCACTTCCAGTGGCTGCTGATGAGCCCGTGGTTCCCGCTGCTGGTGGCGATCCCGCTGACCGGACTGCTGGTGCTGACCTTCGGCTGGGTCGAGGACGTGGCAGCGAAGCGCTCTCCGCGGCTCTTCCCGTACTCGCGCCGCGTGCGGGGCAGGCGCCGGGCCGGCGCCTGACGCGGGCCGTCTGCCGACGCGGGCCTGCGGCTGACGCGGGCCGGGGCGACCTAGATGACGCCGTCCCCCCCGGAGGGGTCGGCGGCATGAGGCGACGTCTAACCGGCGGCGAGATCGATGACCGAAACGGTGTCGTCGCCGCTGTTGGCGACATAGACGCGATCGCTGTGGGGCTCGAAGGCCAGGCCCTCTGGTCGGGAGCCCACCGGGAGGGTGGCGCTCACGCTGTGGGACGCGGCGTCGATCACCTGCACCGTACCGTCGACGTGAGTGACATACGCGTTGCCTCGAGAGTCGACCGTCACGCCCACGGGCCCCGCTGCCACGTCGACATCGGCGACGCCACCCCCACCGGCATCGATCACCGACACCGTGTCGAAGCCCGAGTTGGCGACGAGGACACGATGCCTCTGGGCGTCCACCACGATGCCGGTGGGCTGCCGGCGTACCGGGACGGTCGCCACGACCCCGTCGGTCGCGGGGTCGATCACCGCCACGCTGTCGAAGTCGGGCCGGGTGACGAAGGCGAGGTGACTCACGGAGTCGACCGCCACGCCGAGGGCACCGGGGACCTCGATGAAGTGGGGCGCGAACGGGGGCGGCGCGCCGCTGATGTCGATGATCGACACCCTGCCGAAGCCGCGGTTGGTCACGTACGCGCGACTGAGCTGGTGATCGGTCGCCACCCCCACCACGGCGGGTGGCGGGTGGAACGGGCCTTCGACGCTGACGGTGCCGATGACGGCGTTGAGTCTGTCGATCATCGTCACCGTGTTGTCGCCGCCGTTGGCCACGCAGACGCCGAACTGAGGATCGGTCGCGACGCTCTCCGGGCGCCTTCCGACATCGATGGTGGCGGTCACCGTGTTGGTCGAGGAGTCGATGACCGAGACGGTGTCGGCGCCGCTGTTGGTCACGAAGACGCGGTCGTGGACACTCACGGCCACTCCGGCCGGCTTCGCTCCCACCGGGATGTCGGCTACGACACGCAGCTCTTCGGCGTTGGGCACGTTCATCACCACATGACCTTCGTGACCCCGACGACCCCGGGCGAACGCATGGACCCGACCGCTGACCCGACCGCCGCCCCGACCGCCCCCGGTCGCCAGTGGTCCACATCAGACCCTGCATTCAAGTATGGGCGCGAACGTTGCGCCCTGCGAGTCGGATCGCGTTTCCGGGGACGGTTCGGTCAGGCGGGGACGGTCCGGTCAGGCGGGGAACCCGCTCACAGGTTCCTGGCCTCGATGACCTCCTGTTCTGCCCGCTCGACCGCGAAGCGTGCGGTGGAGTCGCCCCCTTCGCGCCGTACGGCACCGCGTACCAGAGCGAGGTAGAAGAGGGCCGGTGCGCAGGGAGACCATCGCTCCTCGGGCTCGTCGGCGATGAAACCGAGCACGGAGGCCGGGTCGGCGGGCACGAACTCGAAGCGGTCGTGCTCCCACTTGTCGGTGACGCCCCGTGTCCAGCGGAGCCGCAATGCCTTCTCGTCGAGGTCGGGCAGCACCGCTCGGAAGAAGGCCGCCCACTGGTGGTTGTCCAGGTCGAGACCGAAGCCGAGGAGTTCGAGGTCGAGCGTGTCGGTGGCGAGGACGGCGAGTTCCTCGTTCAGGGCCCGCCGGGCCACGGCGTGCAGGCTGACCGGACGGCCGTCCTCGGGCAGGTCGTGCTGACGGGCCAGACCTTCGTTGGCGGACGAGTTCCACCGCGAACTGTTCGGCCCGGCCACATGGCTGCTGCGCCGGGAGAACAGCATCCTGCCGTCCTTGCCCGTCTCCACGGCCACGTTGACTCCGAAGCTGCAGTTCATCCAGGCCGGCGCGTGGGCCGGGTCCTGGCTCTCGAGGTACTGCTCGCGCAGGGTGCGGCCGTTGTCCTGGCGACGCCCGAGGTTGAGCGACGTGGTGAGGAAGTCGTAGTAGTCGGCGTCCTGCAGGGACAGGGTGACGACGGCCTCCTCGTCCAGATGGGTCCGCGTCACGACCACCCGCTCGACGGCGAAGCGGTCGTTGTTCCAGCGATGCGGCAGCCCGCGAGCCGCCTTGCGCAGTTCCTCCGCCTCGACGGCATGCCGCCAGTCGCCGATCTCGCCCGGGAACTCGACGCGTTGTGGCCGGTACCTGACGCGGACGTTCTCCTCCAGGATGGGACGGGTACCGTCACCCTCGTAGATGTGACAGCCGGTCTCCCGGGAGACCACGGTGAACCTATCCCTGTTCATCATCAACTTCCCCTCAAGTAAGCTCCGTTGACACTGCACTGAGCCACGGTCGCAAGCATCTTCATGATACGGAGTGGTGTGGTCACCCACTTGTCGTCGGTCAGGTCCGCGCGGCAGTCCTCCTCGCTGGTGGGCACCGTGGCGGTGTCCGGCTACGCGCATCCCGACGAGGGCAGGCGGCAGGAGCTGAGCCGGCCGTACCTCGCGGACGTCCGCGACGAGTTCGCCGGCATCGCCCGGGAACAACTGGGTTTCGGCAGCCATCTGGCCATCGACGGAGGCGGGACCGAGCGCCGGCGCATCTGGGACGGGCTCGAGGACTTCCTCGCCCACGACGCCGAGCGCAAGATCCTCTACTGGACGGGGCACGGTGTCCACCGGGGGCCCGAGGGGTACTTCCTCGCCTGCGCGGACTCCTGGGAGTCCGGCCGCTTCGCCCCCGAACGTGCCCTGTCCGTCACGGACCTGGTGGACCGTCTGCTGCGTCCCGACTGCGAGACCGACACCCTTCTGATCATCGACGCCTGCTCCTCCCACGACCACCTCACCGCCGCGCTGCGCCACGCGCTCGGCCTGGAGCAGGGGAGTGTGAGCTGGGCGCGGCGGCATCGCCGTGCCGGGTTCGCCGTCATCGGAACCTCGGGACTGGACGCGCAGGTCGCCGAAGGCCGATGGGTGAGGTGGCTGAAAGAGGCCCTGGTCACACCGGACTTCGTCGCACCGGACTACGCCCGCCCCTTCGAGCCCTCGGCCCTCTACCTGCCCCTGCCGTACCTACGGGAGGCCGTGGACGCCGAGGCGGCGGCCTCCGGGCTGGACGAGCCGACGCAGCGCCCGGGATTCACCGAGGTGCGTTCGCTGCCCAACAGCTTCCTCCTCAACCCGCACTTCCGGGACGCCGAGCGCCGGATCTACACCCCCGCGACGCTGGTGGGACGGAGACCCTGGGACGAGACCGAGCAGTTCGGACTCGGGGAGGACGGCCACCTCCGCCGCCACTTCGCGGGCAGACAGCGGGCCCTGGCGCGGATCGTACGGTGGATGGACACCCACCCGCAGGGGCTGCTGGCCGTGACGGGCCTGGCGGGGGCGGGGAAGACCGCTCTGCTCGGGCGCCTCGCCCTGACCTCGACGCCGGAACGGCGGGAGGCCCTCGGGGCGGAGACCGACCCCGCGACACTGCCGAGGACGGGCACGGTGCACGCCGCCCTGAGCTGCCGGGGCCGCTCGGTCCACTCACTGACCACGGCGCTGTGGCAGGTGCTGTCGCACTTCGAGGAGATGGAGGCGCCGCCGTCGTCCGAAGGGCCGGTCACGCCCGAGCAGTGCCGTCGCGCCGTCGACCGTCTCGTGGCCAGGGCCGGCTCGCTGAATCTGCTCTTCGACGCCCTCGACGAAGCGCTTCCGGACCAGGCCCACGAGATCGCCCGGCACCTGCTCAACCCGCTGGCCGGACTCCCGGGCGTCCGCGTCGTCGTGGGAACCCGGGCGCAGCCCAGGAGACGTACCACCGCGCCCACCGAGGAGGAATCGCTCCTCGACACGCTGGACCAGACCGTCGACCCCGTGGTCCTCGGGGACGACGAGGAGGCACGGCGGAGCATCACCGCCATGGCCCGGTCGGTGCTCGACACGGAAGGCTCTCCCTACGAGGGGCGGGACAGGACCGACACCCGGGACACGACCGCCCGGCTCATCGCCGAGGGCAGCCACGGCTCGTTCCTCGTGGCACGACTGGCCGCGGCGGAACTCGCCCGCCGGCCGCGGGCCGTCACCGAGCGGGACCTGGCGTCCTGGATGGGTTCCGGCGGAATGGACCTGCACGAGCGTCTCGCCGTGGAGGTCCGCCACCTCCGGGAGCAGCCCGGCGCGAGACGCGCGCACGAAGTGCTCCGGGCCCTGGCCGTGCTCCAAGGGCCGGGTCTGCCGCCGGGGCGGACCTGGCTGGCGATGGCCAACGCCCTGCGGGAACCGCGCACCCCGGAGATCACCCTCGGCGATCTGCGGGAGGTGTGCGCGAGCGCGGGCGGCGGCATCGTCGCCCCGCAGACGGCTCGGCACGCCGACGGGACGGCGTACACGATCCATCAGCTGGCCCATCCCGGCTACGGCGAGTTCTTCCTCACCGGCGCCGGGCTCGGCACCCGGGAAGCCCATCGGAAGGTCCTCGAGGCACTCCGCGACCACGTCGCGGGCGACTGGGGCGACGCGGACGCGTACACCGCCGCCTACCTGGGGTCCCACGCGGCGCAGGCGGGGCGGGAGGAGCTGTACAGCCTGTTCGAGGACGTGGAGTTCCTGCTGCGGACCGACCCCGACGTGATGGTCCCGTTCGTGGCCGCCCTCGCCAGGGACTGCGACGAGGCCGCCCTCTACGGCCGGGTCGCCGGCTCCTTCGGCTCCACGTCGTACCCGCCCTCCCCGGACGCCCTGCTGGCCCGCAGGTCACTGCTGAGCGCCACCGCCTTCGTCAGCCACCGGGACGGGGCCTACCGGGCACTGTCGGCGGCAGGCGGATTCCTCCCCTGGCAGGAGTACTGGACGGACAGGAATCCCGAACCGGTGGAATGGCGGCGTGCCGCACCCCAGGGCGGGGCCATGACGCTGAGCTGGCGCGCCCGCACGGGAGCGGGGGACCCCATGCCCGGTGACACGCTGACCGCCGGCGGACGCGGGGAACTCCTGGTCCTGCACCCGGAGACCGGCGCCCGGCTGATGACCCGTCGTGCCCGGGGATCGGCGGGCGCACGGGAGAGCGCCCTGACCGAGGCGCGGGAGGTGGGGACGGGAGCGCACCGGACGACCGTCGCCCGTGACGCGGAGGCCGTGTACTTCTGGGGTTCCGGATCCCGTCTGCCCGACCAGGTCTATCGCTGGGGTGGTGCCGTCGGCGCCCTCGCCGCGGGCGAGCGGGCGTCGGAGACCGTCGTGCTCGCGGCGGACGGGCGGCGGATGTGGATGTGGTCCTGGAAGAGCGACCTGCCCCGGCACGGCAGTCCCCTGACGGACATCCGCCGTATGGACGTCGACCGGCTCGCCGCCCTGCCCATCGGATCCCGTCTGTTCGTCCTGGCCGCAGGAAGCCGGGCCGAGCTGTTCGAAGTCCGTCCGGCGGGCACCGGGGCCGACAGGCTTCAGGCACGGACGGATCTCGGCGCCCTCGACGAGCCCGCCCGTGCCGCCACGGCGTTCGCCGCGCCTGTGCCCTCCCGGGCGTTGCGCGGACCGTCGGCAGGAGGGGTGCGGGGCGAGGCACGACAGGGCTGGATCGCGGTCGCCGACGGACGGCGCATCCGCGTCTGGTGCTGCGAGACGCACCCGGCGGCGCCCCTCGCGCCGCCCACGGTACGGCTCGTCCGGGAACTCGAATCCCCCGCCCGGGGGCTCGTCTTCGGGCGCCACGACGCCGAACTCCTCATCGCCGGATACGAGGAGGTCGCCGTCCGGGTCTGGGAGGTCGGCGGGACGCAGCGGGAAGCCGCCTTCCCCCTGGACGCGCCCCGGGACGGAGCCATGGCCTTCGAGCCCCACGGCCGGGGACTCCTCGCCGTCGCCGACGGCCCCGACATCCGCATGCTCGACGTGGCCTCGGCGCTGCACACCGGGCACGGGACCCGGCGGCGCCCGAGCAACCAGAGCCCGGCGGTCGTGTTGGCCGAGGCGCCGCACGGGCCGCCGCTCCTGTGCCGCACCTGGGGCGACCGCGTCCTGGTGTCCCGCCCGGAGCAGGGCGCTCCGGCCGGCGCCCCGGTCACCACGCTCACCCACCGGGGGCTGGTGACCGCCCTCGCGGCGGTCCACACCGCGGGCGGGTGGGCGGTCGTCGCCGCCGCGGAGCGCACCGTACGGATGTGGCGGCTGTCCGAGGACGCACGGTCGACCGGTGCCCGGTACGACCTCCGGCTCGGAGGGGACGCCGGGGATCAGGTCCCCTCCCTCGGGCTCGTGGTCGACCCCGCATCGGCCAAGCTCCGGCTCTGTGTGCCGGACGGAGGGAGCGTCGTCCACGCGGACGCGCCGGCCGACGGCTCGGCAGGGTGGAGCGAGGGGAAACCGATGTGGGTGGGGCTGCAGTGTCTCGGGGTCGACACCCGAGTCATGCGGGACGGGACGTACTGGCTGGCCACCGACCTCAGTGACGGACTGCGCCTGTGGAAGTCCGGTGAGGAGCGCCGCACGACGGAGCATCCCCTCACGTCCTTCCGACCGGCCCATCTGACGCTGGGGGAGCGGTACGACCCCGAGGACGAGGAGTCCTTCCCCGTACTGGCCTGGGCGGACGGCGGCGTCTACGTGAAGGACTGCTCGGCCGGATTCGGGATGGCCCCCCAGCGGTTGCCGGGCGGGGTGTCCAAGGTGACGGCACTGGCGTTCGCCGGTCCTCCGGAGCATCCCGTACTGCTGGTGTGCGACGAACGGACGGCACCGCGCGTCTGGGACGTGACCGCGCGGAGGTGGTCGAGCGAACAGGGCGTCCCATGGCGGGGATACGCCGTGCACGCGGTGGACGCCGCCCAGGATCCCGCGGGCCCGGTCGTGGCGCTCCAGGGGCGGGACCGCTGCGATCTGATCCGGTTGCCCGGCACCTTGCTCACGCACGGGACGGCCCTCACGCACGGGACGGCCCGCCACCGCGACCGGCCGTGAGACGGCGCACGGAAGCCGCGCGCAGGGCGGCACAGGAGCAGCACACCCGTACCCCACGCAGGACCGAGGAGGACGCGATGGAGCACGACCTGGTGGTGTTCGTGCCGGGATTGCTCGGCACACGGCTGCGGAGGGACGGCAGGGACGTCTGGGGCGAGTACGGCGAGGCCCTGCTCGGTTCCGGGCCGCCCGCCGCACCGGCCCTTGCTGCGCTGGCCCTCCCCGCCGGCCTCGGCGACGCACTGCCCGACGAGCGGTTCCGGCTGACGGCGGACGAGCTCCTCACGGTGCCCGACGCGATGCCCGGACTCCTCTCCTGCATGGGGTATCCGGACCTGCGCGCCGCCCTCGGCGATCCCGTCGAAGGCCAGTACCTCCCCTTCCCGTACGACTGGCGCCTGTCCCACCGCCTTGTGGCCGGCCTTCTGAAGGTACGGGTCCAGCGGGAACTGGCCCGGTGGCGCGAGCAGGTCGACCGTCACTATCCGGACCGCCCCGACGAACCGAAGGTCCTGCTCGTCTGTCACTCCACGGGAGGGCTGATCGGCCGCACCTACCTCGAGTGCGCCGGCGGGCGGGAGACCGCCCGCGCACTCGTCACGCTGGGGACGCCCCAGCGGGGCCTGGCGCAGGCCCTCCGGCTCCTGACCGGCCACGCGATCGGGGACGACGAGGCGCCGGGAGTGGCCGCCCGGCCGGTGAACGAGGCGTTGCGCGACCTCGCCCTCACCCTGCCGTCGATGGCGCAGCTCCTCCCGGTCTACGAAGCGGTGCGCGTCGAGGGGAAGAGCCGGCCACGGACCGTCGACGACCGCCGGTATCCCGTTCCCGACCTGCCCACCGCTCTGGTCGAGGACGCCTTGTCCTTCGACCGGCGGTTCCACGAGGCACGCGAGGCGCATCGTCACACCGACACCGACGGCCGCCTCCCCTACCGGGTCCACACCGTGGGCAGCAGGGCGTTCACCACCGTACGGACCGTGCGGCTCTCCTCCGACGGAGCCCGGTTGGTCACGCGGCACGACGACGGCCTCGTCGCGCCCGGCGACGGAACCGTGCCCGGCGACTCGGCCGTCGCGGAGTGGGCCGTCCAGGACGGGACGGCGACGCACTGGATCGAATGCCGGCACGGCGACATGGCGAGTGCCGCCGCTGTCGGCGAGATCCTCGCCGCCGTCCGGAAGGGCGACCCGCCGGGCGGCATGCTCGCCGGAGACGAACAGATCTCCGTCTACGCCCCCGAATCGGCACTCGCCGGCGAACCGTTCAGGGTCTCCGTCGTCGGGACCGGCCTCCAGGAGCGGAACGTACGCGCCGTCATGTGGCGCGTCGGACGGAACGTCAAGCAGCCGGTCGCCTTCACCGCGACCCGGCCCGACCTCTTCGGGGCGGAACTCGAAGCCGGCCCCGGGAAATGGGTGGTGCAGGCCATGGCCGACAGCCCGAGCCGGACGGACCGCAGACTCGTCACCCTCTTCGCCCACTGAGTCGCCACCACCGGGGTCCGGTACGTCCACGCCGCATCCGGGTCCGCAGCCGAAGGAGCGCAGACATCGCCACGCCATCGAACGCCACGGCCACCGACGGACCCGACTGGCCCCAGTGCGACCACCACGGTGCCACGGGCCGGTGCCGAGGCCGCAGGACCGAACCTCATGCGACGTGCCTCGCGCACCTCGACGCCGTCCAGCGCGTCGCGCACCACGCGGCCCTGGCACCCGGCGCCGACCTGGACCACCGGGGCACGCCCTTCACACAGAGCCTCCTGGACGAACTCCTCGGCGCCCTCCGGGACCCGGTGAGCGGGCGGTGCCTCGTGGGGCGCGCCGAGTTCGACGAGGCGAGGTTCAGCGGGGACGTGCAGTTCGACCAGGTCGATTTCACCGACGTGGTGTCCTTCGGGCGAGCGCGCTTCGACGGAGGCGTGTGTTTCCGCGCGACCCGCTTCGGATCGGACGCCCGTTTCGGGGAGACGACGGTCGCGGAAGACACCTGGTTCGACGGATCGGACCTGTGCGCCGGAGTCTGGTTCCGTCAGGCCGTCCTCGGCGCCGCCCTGCGGTTCCAGGTCGCGGAGGTCGGCGGCCGCGCCGTCTTCGACGGGCTGACCGCGGCCGGGGACGTCGAGTTCACCGGCGTAGAGTTCCGGGAGGTCGCCGGGTTCAGCGGGGTGGCCGTCGACGGCGAAGCCTGGTTCGACGGGACGGTGTTCCACAAGGAGGCACGGTTCGACGGGGCCGGCATCGCCCGGAAGGCGTGGTTCGACGGGGCCGTGTTCCGGCAGGCCGCCGACTTCGCCGGGGCGACGCTGGGGCAGGACGTCTCCTTCGGCGACGCGCGCTTCGAGCGAGGCGCGGGGTTCCGCGAGGTGACGATCGGGGGCGACGCGGAGTTCCACCGGACCGGCATCGTGGGCGACGTCGTCTTCCGGAAGGCGACCTTCCTGCGCACGGCGCGGCTGGGACCGCTGGTGTTCGCGGGACTGCTCGACCTGTCCGAGGCCTCCTTCCACTCCGCGGTGACGATCGAGGCGGCGGTGAAGGAGCTGCGCTGCCGGCGGACCCGATGGGGATCGACCGCGGCGCTCCGGCTCCGTCATGCCACGGTGGACTTCGGCGACGCCGTCCTGGAGTTCCCGGTGAGCATCGCGGGCCGTTCCCGCCCGTTCGTCTCGGACGACGGCACGCAGCCGGAGGAGTCCGGTCTCACCGATCCACGGGTCCGCGTCACCTCCCTCCGGGGCACCGACGCCGCACACCTGGTCCTCGCGGACGTGGACCTGACGGGGTGTCTGTTCGCCGAGACCGTGCACCTCGACCAGCTCGGACTGGCGGGACGCTGCCCCCTCCCCGAGGTCCCGGCGGGGATCCAGCGGCGCGGTTGGCTGCCCGTGCGCTGGACGCGCCGAAGGACCCTGATCGAGGAGCACCACTGGAGAGCCGCCAGGCGGCACACGGACGGATGGACGCCGGCACCCGCGGGCACGGACGTGCGCGAACCCGCGGCCGTGGCGCCGGTCTACCGCCAGCTCCGCAAGGCCCTCGAGGACGGGAAGAACGAACCGGGAGCCGCCGACTTCTACTACGGCGAGATGGAGATGCGGCGCCACGACCGCGAATCGCCGCGGGGCGAAAGGGCACTGCTCCTGCTGTACTGGGCGGCCTCCGGGTACGGCCTGCGGGCGACGCGCGCGCTGGGCTGGCTGCTGCTGGCGATGACCGCGACCGTACTGGCGATGATGGTGTGGGGCCTGCCGAAGGACGACCCCACGGCGCGGAGCACCGGGCAGATCACCGGCACCGGCTTCACCGTGACCACGGACACGGCGGATCCCGTCAACCCGCAAGGCCCGTACGGCCGGCGCCTGTCGGACGAACGGTTCGAGAAGGCTCTGAGGGTGGTCATCAACTCCGTGGTCTTCCGGTCCTCCGGTCAGGACCTGACCGCCGCCGGAACCTACATCGAGATGACCTCCCGCATCCTCGAACCCGCCCTGATCGGCCTCACCGTCCTCGCGGTGCGCAGTCGCGTGAAGCGGTAGCGGCGGTGGCGGTCGTGGTGGCGGCAGCGGCAGCGGAACGACACCGGACCGTTGAGCGGCGCCCGACCCGTGCCCGTGACATCGTGGGTGGCATGAGCATCGTGGTTCGCCCGGCTTCCGCCTTCGAGGACGTCCGCACCCTGGTCGGTCCGAAGTCGCCCGGTGCCAACGTCTGCTGGTGCCTGAGCTACCGGATCCCGTCCAAGCTCAACAACGAGCTCCGTGGGCCGGCCCGCGGTGAGTACGTCGCCGAGCTGTGCCGGTCGACACCGCCTCCGGGCGTGCTCGCGTACGACGGTGACGAGCCGGTCGGATGGGCCGCCGTGGCGCCGCGCTCGGACACCTCCTTCGCGCGCAGCCGTAAGATCCCGCACGTCGACGACCTGCCGGTCTGGTCGCTGTGGTGCATCCGCGTCCGCCCGGGTCATCGCAAGAAGGGGATCTCGCACGCGCTCATCGCCGGTGCGGTCGAGTTCGCCCGCGACAACGGCGCGCCGGCGATCGAGGCGTACCCGATCGAAAGCGGTGGCGCCAAGGTCGACATGACGATGGCGTACGCCGGGATCCGGAAGAACTTCGAACGCGCCGGGTTCACCCACGCCGCCGACACCACATCGGTGCTCGCCGGCCACCCCCGGGTCCTGGTGCGACTCGACCTGCGCTGACGGAACCGCCCGCGCTCCTGCTGTGCGGGTGGCGTCGGAGCGGTGTGCGTGCCCTTGCCGTTCTCGGACCTCGACAGGTCGGCGAGGGAGGCGAGTGCGGTGAAGACGGAGGCCCCGGAGCCCATGACGGCCGTGTGCCTGCCGGTGTAACGGGCGCGGACCGCGCTGTCGTCGAGGTCCGGGACGCGGTACGAGATCCGGTCGGACGCCGCGCGCTCCCCGAGCGCCGGGAGCCCGTCACCGCCGGCCGGGCCCGGTAGGGCCCAGGTGCCGGAGGCGTCGATGACGGCGTGGGCGAGGATCCGCTCTTCGCGGCCGTCGGCGTGGGTGACGTGGACGGCGGAGGGCCGGGTCTCGCGGTCGGCGTCGACGATCCGGTCGAGGCCCGAGCGGGAGACGCCGGTGACCCGGGCGCCGATTCATGGCGGTTCCCTCTCCGACGTCGGCGTCTCCCAGCCGACCGTCTCCCACCACCTGAGGAAGCTCAAGGAGGCCGGGCTGCTCTCCTCCGAGCGGCGGGGCACCTGGGTCTACTACCGCGTCGAGCCCGCCGTCCTCGCCGCGATGGGCGCGCTCCTCACCAAGGCCGCCACCGCGTAGTCCCGGCAGGGGCGTCGCCGACGTCGACGGAAGGGGTCACCTTGACTGCCGGGTACCGGAAGCCTGCACCGGGCTCCGTCGTATGAGGAGCGCCCCCGTGCTTGCGATCTCCGTGGCGCCGCCGACCGCCGACCACGCCGCGCAGGTTCTGGCGATCACCGTCCTGGTCGAACGCCGCAGCCCCCGTGTCGACTGATGGCCGCCGCAACGCCGCCGGTCACTCGGCGGCCGCCTTCCCTCGCGTGAAGATGACCGCGACCAGGGCGAGACCCACGGCCGCTCCGATGATCTGCGAGCCGACGAACGCCGGCACGGAGGCGGGCGCGATGCCCGCGAAGGTGTCGGTGAAGGCGCGGCCGATCGTCACGGCCGGGTTCGCGAACGAGGTCGACGAGGTGAACCAGTAGGCCGCGCCGATGTACGAGGCGACGGCCACGGGCGCGAAGCGGAGTCGGTCGGTACGGGCCAGGCCGAAGATCAGCAGGATCAGGCCGGCCGTCGCGACGGCCTCGCCGAGGAGGAGGTTCCCGGCCGAGCGGTCGTGCGTGGACCACTTCACCAGCGGCTCGCCGAACATCGCGTCCGCCAGGATCGCGCCCGCGATCGCGCCGACGGTCTGGGACGGGACGTAGACGGCGAGCTCACGGGCGTTCACACCCGCACCGCCGCGCCTGGCGGTCCACCACTCGGCCAGGGTGACGGCCGGGTTGAAGTGCGCGCCGGAGACCGGCCCGAGCAGGGTGATGAGGACGCCGAGGCCGAAGACGGTGGCGGTGGAGTTGGCGAGGAGCCGCAGCGCGACGTCGTCGGTGAGCCGGGTGGCCTGGATGCCGGAGCCGACGACGATCGCGACCAGGGCGGCGGTGCCCACGAGTTCCGCGGCGGCTCGTGCGGCGAGCGGGGTACGGGACGGGGCGGCGGCGGGCACGGGCCGCGGCGATGTGCCGTCGGCTATGACCTCGCCCGCAGCGGGCTCGGTGGCGGTCACGGGCGGATGCTCCTCGGCAGGCGGGGGCGAGAGGTTACGGGCAGGCTCTCTTGGTGTCGGCGTTGGCGCGGGCGGTCGCGGCCAGGGCGGCGAACTGTCCCGCGAGCTGCTCGATGACCTCGGGCTTGAGCCGGTAGTAGGTGAACCGGCCGCAGGGCTCGGTCTCGACGACGCCGGCCTCGCGCAGCACCTTCAGGTGGTTGGAGAGGTTGGTCTGCTTGGCGCCGGTCTCCTCCACGAGGTGGGTGGTGCAGAGCGTCTCGCGGGCGAGCAGGGTCACGATCTGAAGGCGCAGGGGGTCTCCGAGCACCCGGATCAGATCAGTATCGACTGACGTCATCATGGGCTGATACTGTCACATCACCCGGGGCTGATACCAGCCTGGGCTGACCTCCCCGGGTCCAAGGGGGTTCTCGCCTCCGGCGGACGCCGAATGACCGCGTCCTCGCGCGTTCCCTCCGTGACGCCGTCCCTGCCCCCAAGGAAGAACCGATGACCGCTCCGCTCGCCTCCGTGCTCTTCGTGTGCGTCCACAACGCCGGCCGCTCGCAGATGGCCGCCGGATTCCTCGACCACCTGGCCGGGGACCGTATCGAGGTCCGCTCCGCGGGTTCGATTCCCGGTGACCGGGTCAACCCGGCCGCCGTCGAGGCCATGGCCGAGGTCGGCGTCGACATCTCCGACCGGAAGCCGAAGGTCCTCACGACCGGGGCCGTCCAGGCGTCGGACTACGTCATCACCATGGGCTGCGGCGACGCCTGCCCGATCTTCCCGGGCAGGACGTACCTGGACTGGTCCCTCGACGACCCGGCCGGCCGGGTCGTCGAGGCCGTCCGCCCGATCCGCGACGAGATCAAGGCCCTCGTCGAGGGCCTCGTCGCCGAGATCGACGCGAAGCGGGAGCGGTGACCCGGATCGAAGCCGCCGTCCGCACGGCACCGACCCCCGCGACAGCGCGAAGCTGAGAGCGGCTCTCGGCCGGTGGGGCCCCTGGGCACGCCCCAGGGGCCCCACCGGCTTCCGCTCCCTCTTGCCGCCGCGGGCCGGCGCGTGTCTCAGCCGACGTGGACGCGGGGGCGGCGGTTCCGGTCGGGCTCCGCCTCGCGCAGGACCTCGCGGGTGACCGGGGCGACCTCGCCCTGGCCGAGGAGGAAGAAGCGGAGGAAGTTGGCGAAGGGGTTGCCCTCGGTCCACTCGAAGTAGATGTGGGGGCTGACGCCCGTCATGTCGCGGGAGTGGAGGAGCAGGGCGGCCAGTGCGTTGGGGACGGAGGAGGATTCCACGGTGAGGACGCGGAAGCGGTCGTGGAGGACCTCGCCCCGCACCGTCAGGCCCGCCTCGAACTCCGAGGGGTCGGTGACCGTCACCTCGACGAAGACGAAGTCCTCGGTGGTCGGCAGGTCGTTGTCGGCGCGGATCTGCTCGATCTTGTCGCGGTACTCGGCGATGTCACGGTTGTCGGGTTCGTTGGCGATGAAGCGCGGGGTGCGGCGGGAGATGTCCTGGATGAAGCGCTGGGCCATCTCGTCGAGCTCGACGTGGGTGACGCGGAGCTCGAAGGCCCGGCCGAGGCGGGAGAGAAGCGAGATGAGGATGATGCCGGCGATGAAGCAGGCGCCGATCTTCACACCGTCGGGGCGCTCGATGACGTTGACGACGGTGGTGTAGAGGAAGACGGCGGAGATGACGCCGAAGCCGATGGTCCAGCCCCGCTGGCCGGCCTTGCGGGCCGCGATGGTCACCGCGATCGCGGCCGAGCAGATCAGGACGAGGACACCGGTGGCGTACGCACCGCCCTGGGCGTCGACGTCCGCGTCGAAGATCCATGTCACGAGGAACGCGACCAGCGTGAAGACGATGACCATGGGGCGGACGGCACGGGCCCAGTGCGGGGCCATGCCGTACTTCGGCAGGTAGCGCGGCATCAGGTTGAGCAGGCCGGCCATCGCCGAGGCGCCAGCGAACCACAGGATCAGGATGGTCGACACGTCGTAGACGGTGCCGAACGCGTTGCCGAGGTACTCGTGCGCCAGATAGGCGAGGGCGCGGCCGTTGGCCTTGCCGCCGGACTCGAACTCCTCGTGCGGGATGAGGACGGTGGTGATGAAGCTGGTGCAGATCAGGAAGACGCTCATGATGAGCGCGGCCGTCGTCAGCAGCTTCTTCGTCCCCCGGATGCGTCCGGCGGGCTTCTCCTCCGTGTCGCCCGGCTCGCCCTGGACGTGCGGCATGACCGCCACACCCGTCTCGAAGCCGGAGAGGCCCAGCGCGAGCTTCGGGAAGACGAGCAGGGCGACGCCGATCATGGCGAAGACGTTGCCGTGCTCGGCGGTCAGTGCGGCCGTCCAGTCCGTGACCACATGACCCTCGGTCAGGACGTGCCACAGGCCGGTCACGACGACGACCGCGTTGAGGGAGAGGTAGATGCCCACGAGGACGACGGCGACGCCGATCGCCTCCAGGAACCCCTTGAGGAACACCGCGCCGAGCATCGCGATCAGGATCATGGTGATCAGGACCTGCTTGTCGTGCAGGGCCTCTTCCAGATGCGGGTTCTCCACCAGGTGGGTGGAGGCGTCGGCCGCCGACAGGGTGATCGTGATGAGGAAGTCGGTCGCGGCGAAGCCGAGCAGGGTCAGGACGAACAGCTTGCCCTTCCAGAAGGACAGCAGCCGCGACAGCATCGCGATCGAGCCCTCGCCGTGCGGGCTCTCCTCCGCCACGCGCCGGTACACGGGGAGCGCGCCGGCCAGGGTGACGATCACCAGGACGATGGTGGCGATGGGGGAGAGCAGACCGGCGGCCAGGGCCGCGATGCCCGGCTGGTAGCCGAGGGTCGAGAAGTAGTCCACGCCCGTCAGGCACATGACCCGCCACCAGCGCTGCCCCTTGTGGCCGGCGTCCGGCGCCGACTCCTTGGGCCGGGAGGGCTTGCCCTTCCCCATGTCGGAGAGGCCCTCCAGCATCCACGCGCGCAGTCGTCCGGTGCGCGCGTCCGGTGTGGTGGCCATGGGGGTGCTCCTGAGCTGCTGCTGGATGAGGGGTTCCGCCCGTCGTGCGGACGGGCCGGGCCAGCGTAAGCAACGCGTCAACGACCGATCGGGCCGGGCGCGTCAGGAAAGCGTCAAGATGCACCGGTCGGGCTCATCCCCGGGATCGACCGAGTGGGGGAGCGGGCGCTCAGTGCGACCGGGAGACGACGCCCCGTGCCTCCGAGGGAGCGTGCCGACACGGACGGCAGGGCGCCGCCGGAGCGGTCACGGGCGGTAGACGAGCTCGATCAGGAAGGCCGCGATGAGGAGCCAGGCTCCGGCGCCGAGCAGCCACAGGGCGTCGTGGAACACGCCGAGGACGCACACGGGCAGAGCCGCGGCGGCGAGCGACATCGACATGCGTCGCACGCGGCTGTCGGCGGGTGTCCGCGCGCTGTTTCGGCTCATGGCACGACCGTAGCGCCGTGGACGCCCGTGTTCCCGGGCACTCGCGTCAAGAAGGTGTGAAGAGAGTGCCGTCGGGCGCCAAGAACGCGCCAGGAACTCCTGGGAGGGCCCTGACCAGGGCACACCCTGAGCGGACCTGAGCACGAAGGAGAACACTCGCATGTCCGCACTGACCACCGAGAACGGTGCCACACCCGTCGTCGGGGAACCG
Source organism: Streptomyces sp. NPDC056480 (assembly GCF_042795405.1). Lineage (NCBI taxonomy): Bacteria > Bacillati > Actinomycetota > Actinomycetes > Kitasatosporales > Streptomycetaceae > Streptomyces > Streptomyces sp. NPDC056480. Next base: position 49,959 of record NZ_JBHTSA010000052.1, read on the forward strand.
CCGGACACCGGTGCGCGCCACAAGCTGACGGCCGTCACCGGACTCGCCGCGCTCTCGCTCGACGCGATGGCCTCGGTGGCGTACGGCCCCGAGGCCATCGTCCTGGTCCTCGCGGCGGCCGGCGGATACGGGCTCGGCTTCACGCTCCCGGTCACGCTGGCCATCGCGGGCCTGCTGGCCGTCCTCGTGGCCTCGTACCGGCAGGTCATCGCCGCGTTCCCCGACGGCGGCGGTTCGTACGCGGTCGCCAAGGCGCACCTCGGTCGTCGCACCAGCCTGGTCGCGGCGGGGTCGCTCGTCCTCGACTACGTCCTGAACGTGGCGGTCGCCGTGACGGCCGGTGTCGCCGCCCTGACCTCGGCCTTCCCCGAGCTGTACGGCGACCGGCTGTGGATCTGCCTGGCGGTCCTCGTGCTGATCACGGGGGTGAACCTGCGCGGGATCGTCGACTCGGCCCGCGCGTTCATCGCCCCGACCGCCGTCTTCATCGGCGCGATCCTGGTGCTGATCGTCGTCGGCCTCTTCCGCGACGCCCCCGTCTCCACGGCCGCGTCCGCCGGACACGCCTCCGTCCTCGCCGACAACGCCACCACCGTCGGCGCCCTGCTCCTGCTGAAGGCCTTCGCCTCGGGCTGCTCGGCGCTCACCGGCGTCGAGGCGATCGCCAACGCCGTGCCCTCGTTCCGCGCCCCTGCGGCCCGCCGGGCGATGCGCGCGGAGGTCGCGCTCGGCGCGCTGCTCGGTGTGATGCTGATCGGCCTGTCCGTCCTGATCTCCCGCTTCGGGCTCCAGCCGGTCGAGGGCGTCACCGTCCTCGCCCAGCTCGCCGACGCCTCCCTCGGTCACAACTGGGCTTTCTACGTCGTGCAGTTCGCCACCATGGTGCTGCTGGCGCTCTCCGCGAACACCTCCTTCGGCGGCCTTCCGGTCCTGCTGAAGCTCCTGGCCCGCGACAACTACCTGCCGCACGTCTTCGGTCTGAAGGCCGACCGTCAGGTCCACCGTCACGGTGTCGTCTGGCTCGCCGTCGTCTCGGCCGGTCTGCTCGTCTTCTCCGGCGGCGACACGAACACGCTCGTGCCGCTCTTCGCGATCGGCGTCTTCGTCGGCTTCACGATCGCCCAGACCGGCATGGTCCTGCACTGGCGCCGCGAGCGCGGCCCCCGGTGGGCCGCCAAGGCCCTGCTCAACGGTCTCGGCGCCGTTCTCACCGGTGTCTCCGCGGTCGTCGTCACCGCCACCAAGTTCCACGACGGGGCCTGGCTGATCGTCATCGCCCTGCCGGTCCTCGTCCTCGCCTTCGAGGCCGTGCACCGGGCGTACGGGCGGATCGGCGAGCGTCTCGGCGTCGGCCGGATCCCCGAACCCCCGCACCGCGAACGCTCTCTCGTCCTCGTCCCGGTCTCGTCCCTCACCCGCCTCACCAGCGAGGCCCTGACAGCCGCCGTCTCCCTCGGCGACGAGGTCCGCGCGGTCACCGTCTGCCACCCGGACCCCGAGGACGTGGCCGTCACCGAGGCCCTCGAACGCGACTGGGCCCTGTGGAACCCGGGCGTCCCGCTCGTCCGGCTCCCCTCCGAGCGCCGCTCGCTCGGCCGGCCCATCACCGCGTACGTACGCGACCTGGCGGCGACCGAACCGGGCACCCGCGTCACCGTCCTCGTCCCCGAGGCCGAACCCGAGCACCTGTGGCAGCGGGCCCTGCAGAACCAGCGGGGCGCGGTCGTCGCCCACGCCGTCCGCCGCGACACGAACGCCGTCGTCTGCCGGCTCCGCTTCCGCTGCTGACCACGTCCGCCGACCGTCAGGAATCCGTATGAGACCCCTCCGCCCGGTGCCCCCCACGCCGCACCGGGCGGAGGCTTGACGTGTCGGAGGGGGATCGCGGGGGGCTGGATCCTGCGAGGTGGATCATGAGGCTTCCGCTTCGGGACACGGCCGCCGTCGCCGCCGGAGTCCTGGCACCGTTCGCCGCGGCTCTTGTGCTGATGCCGCTGCGGGCGTCCGTCACGCACACCAATCTCGCGCTGCTGCTGGTCGTCGTGGTCGTCGCCGTGTCGGCGTTCGGCAACCGGTTCGCGGGCGCGCTCGCCGCGCTGTCGGCCGCCGCGTGGTTCGACTTCTTCCACACCGAGCCGTACGGGAGCTTCCACATCGAGGACCGGGCGGACGTCGAGACCGCCGTCCTCCTCCTGGTCGTCGGCCTGATCGTCTCCCAGCTGGCCGCGCACGCCCGGACGATGAGGCGGGTGGCGGTCACCGACGCCACGCACCTGGAGCGGCTGCACGGCACGACCCGCCTGGCCCGGACCGGCACCTCCTCCTCGGACGACATCCTCCGACGGGTGCGGGACGAGCTGATCGAGGTGCTGGAGCTGAGGGCGTGCCGTTTCGAGTACGGCACGCTCATCGGGCGTCCGCCGCGGCTGGACCCGGACGGGACGGTGAAGGTGGACGGCTGGATCTGGGACCTGGAGCGCCAGGGCTGGCCGGAGGGCGAGATCGAGCTGCGCGCCGTCGTCCGCGGCCGGTACCAGGGCCGCTTCCTGCTGAGCCCCGAACCGGGCTGCGCACCACCGTCGTTGGAGGCGCGCCTGGTCGCGGCCGACCTGGCCGCTCAGGCCGCCGCCGCGCTGGACGACGACAGCGTCGGTGCGGGCCGCAGACCGTGAGGACGGAGGCCCTCGGGCAACCGTGACGCGCGGCTGACGGGGCCGGCGACGTGGTGGACGTACTCGTGGTCGAGGCGGAAGCCGGCGGTCCAGGCGAGGAGGCGGCTCGGGCGGTTGTCGCGGGAGCAGCTCCAGCCGGCGCGGTGGCCGCGGGCCGCGATGTCGGCGGTCAGTGCGGCGACGCAGGCCAGGGCCAGGTGCTGACGGCGTTCGTCGGGCGCGGTGGCGCAGGCGACGTCCTCGGAGCGGCTGCCGAGGTACCGGGAGCAGGCCACTGCGAGGACCCTTCCCCTGCGTGTCGCGATCCAGCCGAGTCCCGAGGCGGCGAGGGCGGCGGGTCCTTCCCAGCTCTGGTGGATCCAGGCCATGGCCGGGTCGAGCGCCGCGAGCGCCGGGGCGTCCTCGGGGGAGAGCCTGCGGATGACGACGCCCCGGGGGACGCGGGGCGCGACGGCCGAGGCGCGGTGGACGTAGTGCATCCGGTCCCAGGGGACGAGCTGCTCGAAGGCGGCTCCGAGGACGGGGAGGAAGCGGCCCGGCGTCTCGACGTAGTGCCCGGCGAGCGGGGCCAGCTCGTCCGGGGTGACGGCGCTGGGGTCGCCGGCGAGGAGGGCGTGTCCGCCGCAGGTCACCGCCACGACGCGCGGCTCCCGGGCGCGGTCGGTCCACCACTGGCCGTGGCCGGTGGTGAGGACGTGCTCGGCGAGTGCCCTGGCGCCGGGTGCGCCGGACAGGAACACGCGGGCGGGGGCGGGAGGCTGGTGGGGCGGGTGCGGGATCACGGCAGCTCCTGGTGCGGGAGAGGACGAGGAAGGGGGCGGCCCGGGTGTGGGCCGCCCCCGGGGGTTCAGCGGGCGCCGGCCCTGCGGCCGTGGTTCGCCTTCTTCCTGCGGCGGTCCTTCTTCTTGCGGGCGCGCTTGGACATGAGTGGTGTCGTTCCTTTCGGGTGCTCCGGCCGACGAGTCAGGCGCTCTGGCCGACGAGGAGGTCGGCGAGCTTGGTGAGGCGCTTGACGGTGCGCTCCTCGGAGGCGGCGGGCGCGGGGGCGACGCGGTGTTCGCGGTCGTAGTAGGCGCCGTTGACGATCTCGACGGCCGGGTCGCAGAGCCGTACGACATGCGCCGCGCCCTCGGCCGGAGCGACGCCCTCGTGGGCGTACAGGGAGAGGAGGCTGGTCGTGCAGACGCCCGGGTGCACGGAGACGGCGGTGACCCGCGGGTCGGCGGCGAAGACCGTCAGGGCCAGCTGCGACTGGGCGTAGGCGGCGAGGCGCGAGTAGCGGCGGGCCCGCTGGGGGTCGTTCCACTGGATGGAGCCGCTGCGGTGGAGAGAGGAGGAGACGTTCACCACTCGACCGCCCCTCCCTCCGGTGAGGGCCGGCTCCAGGAGGTGGGTGAGCAGGTAGTGGGCGAGGAAGTTGACCTGGAAGGCGATCTCGTTGCCGTCGGCCGTCACGGTGTGCCGCTCGGGCGCGGCCATGCCCGCGTTGTTGACGAGGACGTCGAGGCGCGGGTGCTCGGCCAGGACCCTGACGGCGAGCTGCTCGACCTCCTCCAGGCGGGTGAAGTCCGCGCCGAACGCGCACAGTCGGGACCCGTCGACGCCGGCGAGGGTGACGAGCCGGTCGGTGGCGGCGAGCGCCTCCTCGGCGGTGCGGCCGTGGACGAGCACCGTGGCCCCGCGCTCGGCGAGCAGCCGGGCGGTCTGGTGGCCGATGCCGGAAGTGGCACCGGTGACCAGGACGGTACGGGAGGAAAGGTCGGATACGGACATGACGGGTCAGTCCCTCAGGAGTGAAAGGTGTGTACGGGTACGAGGAAGGGGCGCCGGACAGGGGATGTCACGACGCCCCGGGGCGAAGCGGAGGCACGTCAGCGGTGGGCGGACGTCTCCGGACAGCGGGGCTCACGACGGGGCGCCCGATGGGGCGGCCGGTCGAGCAGGAGCCATGCGCTGTTCATGCTTCCCATCGAACCCGCGACGGACGCCCCGGGCAAGGCGAACGGCGGTTCCCTGACGCCCTCCTGACGAGTGGTCACCCGAGGCCGGGGACGGTGGAGACGATCAGGTCGATGGCCTTGATGCCGAGGAAGGGCAGGACGAGTCCCCCGAGGCCGTACACCGTGAGGTTGCGGCGGAGCAGGTGGTGCGCGGAGGCGGGCCGGTAGCGGACGCCGCGCAGGGCGAGGGGGATCAGGGCCACGATGATCAGGGCGTTGAAGATGATGGCCGAGGTGATCGCCGAGGTCGGGCTGTGCAACCCCATGATGTTCAGCGCCTCCAGGCCCGGATGGGCGCCCGTGAACATGGCCGGGATGATCGCGAAGTACTTCGCGACGTCGTTGGTGATCGAGAAGGTGGTCAGGGCGCCCCGGGTGATGAGGAGTTGCTTGCCGATCTCGACGATCTCGATGAGCTTGGTCGGGTTGGAGTCGAGGTCGACCATGTTGCCGGCCTCCTTCGCGGCCGACGTGCCCGTGTTCATCGCGACACCGACGTCGGCCTGCGCGAGCGCGGGCGCGTCGTTCGTGCCGTCGCCGGTCATCGCGACGAGCTTCCCGCCCGCCTGCTCCTTCTTGATCAGCGCCAGCTTGTCCTCGGGGGTCGCCTCGGCCAGGTAGTCGTCGACCCCGGCCTCGTGGGCGATGGCGCGCGCGGTCAGCGGGTTGTCGCCGGTGATCATGACCGTACGGATGCCCATACGGCGCAGTTCCGCGAACCGCTCCTTGATGCCGTCCTTCACCACGTCCTTGAGGTGGACGATGCCGAGGACGCGGGGGCCGTCCCAGTCGTTGACGGCGACCAGGAGGGGAGTGCCGCCGGCCGCCGAGATCTGGTCGCTCCAGGCGCGCGCCTCGCCCGGCACCGTACCGCCGTACATCTCGACCCAGGCGATCACCTGCGCCGTCGCACCCTTGCGGATGTGGCAGGCGGCGCCGTTGTCCCAGCGCAGGTCGATACCGCTCATCCGGGTCTGTGCGCTGAACTCCACGAACCGGGCGTTCGCCAACTCGCCCTCGGCCGGGGCCCGCAGACCGAACCTCACCTTCGCGAGGATCACCACGGACCGGCCCTCGGGCGTCTCGTCGGCCAGCGAGGCCAGCTGCGCGGCGTTCGCGAGCTGCGCCTCCTCGACACCGGGCAGCGGGACGAAGTCGGCGGCCTCGCGGTTGCCGAGGGTGATGGTGCCGGTCTTGTCGAGGAGGAGGGTGTCGATGTCGCCCGCGGCCTCGACCGCGCGGCCCGACATGGCCAGGACGTTGCGCTGCACGAGCCGGTCCATGCCCGCGATGCCGATCGCGGACAGCAGCGCGCCGATCGTCGTCGGGATCAGGGTCACGAGCAGGGCGACGAGGACGGTGGTGGAGGGGGCGGCGCCGGCGTAGGCGGCCATGGGCTGGATCGCGACGACGACCAGGACGAAGACGACGGTGAGCGCGGCGAGCAGGATGTTCAGCGCGATCTCGTTCGGCGTCTTCTGCCGGGAGGCGCCCTCGACCAGGGCGATCATCCGGTCCATGAAGGAGTGGCCGGGGCGCGAGGTGACCCGTACGACGATCCGGTCCGACAGCACCGTCGTCCCGCCCGTCACTCCCGTCCGGTCGCCGCCCGACTCGCGGATCACCGGCGCGGACTCGCCGGTGACGGCGGACTCGTCGACCGCCGCGACGCCGTCGACGACATCGCCGTCGGCGGGGATCAGCTCGCCCGCCTCGACGAGCACGAAGTCGAACAGCCGGAGGTCGGTGGCGGCCACGGCCTCCGTCTCGGCCCGGTCGAGGTCCGTGCCGTACCGCCAGTGCCTCAGCCGCAGCGCCACCGTGTCCGTACGCGCCTTGCGCAGCGATGCGGCCTGAGCCTTCCCGCGGCCCTCCGCCACGGCCTCGGCGAGGTTGGCGAAGACCACCGTCAGCCACAGCCAGGCGCTGATCACCCAGGTGAACACGGACGGGTCGAAGACCGCCGACAGTGTCGTGAGCACCGAGCCGACGCCGACGACGAACAGCACCGGATTCCGTACCAGGGCCCGCGGATGCAGCTTGCGTACGGCCTCCGGGAAGCACTTCACCAGCTGTACGGGGTCGAGCAGCCCGCCCTGTGCCGAGCGTCGCCGTTGGGGTGCGGCGGCCGGGTTGTGGGGCGGAGCGGCCGGAGCGGTCGGAGTCCTCGGTGCTGTCGGATCGGTCGGCGTCGGCGTCGGCGTCGGAGGAGCGGAGGGCGCCTGCTGGGGCGCGCGGAAATGCATCGCGGAAGACCTTCTGAATAGCCCGGCCGCCCGATCGGCGCAGGCCGGGAGAGCACGGCAGGGCCGCCCTCGTCCGCGTCCGTGGGTGCCGGAGAAGACCTCCGGCTCCCACAGGACGGCTGTGGACGGACAGCGTCGCTCGCGGAGCGGGGGCACAGGAGTCGGATGGGAGGACTGCCGTGCCCCCGCGGTCCAGGGACGATCAGGCCACTGACGTCCACGGGCCGGTGAGCGACCGAGAAGAAAACTAGGCGCACGGGAAGCCGTCGGCGGCACCGGGACGCCCGAATTGACGTCTCTCTGACGGGTGTCGGTCCCGGTCGTCAAAGGCCCGTCAAATCGGACCGACGGAGCGTCAGGACCACGTCAACACCGTCGGGCGGAGCCCGAAACGAACCACAGACTCCTCACTGCGGGGGATCGGACAACCGTCCGAGGCGTCGGGGTGGGAGGGATGCGTGTCGACCGCCACCGGTGGCACGCACGGTCCGGACACGACGGCCGGGACCGCCACCACGACACCCACGACGGTTGTGCGACCGGTGGGCCGTCCCGGTCCGCGAC